>NZ_JABWQW010000019.1:0-109395 GCF_014268645.1 Pseudomonas sp. SWRI154 | reverse complement strand
TTATCCGTATAACCTGAACCGCCGTATACGGAACCGTACGTACGGTGGTGTGAGAGGACGGCGGATGTAAATCCGCCTCCTACTCGATCTGAAGATATTCCAAGGCTGAGCTGAGTAACCTGTGTGGGTTATTCGCCGATAGCAGCCTTGTAGCCTGCTGCATCGAGCAAATTGTCCAGGTCAGCCTCGTCGCTTGGCTTGAGCTTGAAGATCCAGGCGCCGTAGGGATCGGAGTTCAGCAGTTCCGGCGAAGCACCCAAGTCTTCGTTGATCGCGATCACTTCGCCCGAAATCGGCGAGTAGATGTCGGAAGCGGCCTTTACCGACTCCACCACGCCTGCCTGGTCACCCGCGGCAAACGTCTTACCGACTTCAGTCAACTCGACAAACACCACATCGCCCAAGGCTTCCTGCGCATGATCGCTGATGCCCACGGTGACAGTACCGTCGGCTTCCAGGCGCGCCCACTCGTGGCTTACGGCAAAACGCAGTTCGGCAGGGATATCACTCATATTCTGTGTCCTCAAGAGAAAGTGTCAGCGGCCAGCGGCCCGCCGCAAAAGGTTAGATCAAGGTTTTGCCATGGCGGACGAAGGTCGGCTTGACCACTCGTACCGGGTACCACTTGCCACGAATTTCCACCTCGGCACGGTCGGCGGTAGCCATCGGAACACGTGCCAGGGCAATCGACTTGCTAAGCGTAGGAGAAAAACTACCACTGGTGATCTCCCCTTCGCCAATATCGGCGATGCGGACCACTTGATGGGCGCGTAGAACGCCGCGTTCCTCAAGCACCAACCCGACCAGTTTGTGCTGCACGCCGGCAGCGAGTTCGGCTTCCAGGGCGCTGCGGCCGATGAACTGGCGGCTTGCAGGTTCCCACGCGATGCTCCAGGCCATGTTCGATGCCAAGGGTGAAACATCCTGGTGAATGTCCTGGCCGTAGAGGTTCATGCCAGCTTCCAGGCGCAAGGTATCCCGGGCGCCGAGACCGATGGGCGGAATGCCGGCGCCCACCAGATCGTTGAAAAAACTCGGGGCCTCATGGGCCGGCAAGACGATTTCCAAACCGTCTTCACCGGTGTAGCCAGTACGGGCGATGAACCACTCACCGTCGGCGCGGCCTTCGAAGGGTTTGAGCTGCTGGATCAACTGGCCTCGTGATTGGGTAACCAGTTCGGCAATCTTGTGCCGGGCTTGCGGCCCCTGAATGGCCAGCATCGCCAATTCGGGGCGCTCGTGCAGTTGCACGGCGAACTCGCCAAGTTGCGCCTGCATCCAGGCCAGGTCCTGGTCGCGGGTGGAAGCATTGAACACCAGCCGGTAACCGTCCTCGACCCGGTAGATGATCATGTCGTCGACGATGCCGCCGCGCTCGTTGAGCATAGTGCTGTACAACGCGCGGCCAGTGTCCTGCAAGCGATCGACATCATTGGCCAGCAAGCGCTGCAACCAGGCCTTGGCCTGGGGACCGGCAACGTCGATCACGGTCATGTGGGATACATCGAACACGCCGCAGTCACGACGCACCTGATGGTGCTCCTCAACCTGCGAGCCGTAGTGCAAGGGCATATCCCAACCGCCAAAATCGACCATCTTCGCGCCAAGAGCGAGATGAAGGTCATACAGAGGCGTACGCTGTCCCATGGGTTTCTCCTTCCGGGCTTGGCGAAGGTGCGGACGGGTACAACCTCAGCCCAAACGTCTGAAAAAGATTTTTCTGACGTTCTTGGCTACCCGATCCGACAGACGGACCGCACCGAATGCCGCGCATTGTATCCGCATGCTGTTGGACTGACACCTAGGCGTGCTCTCAATTAGTTGAGAACGCGTCGATGGGCCGAACGCCGTATCAATCCGATGACCGGCAACAGCCCCACCAGCACCAAGGTCAGCGCCGGCAATGCAGCCCGCGCCCATTCCCCTTCGCTGGTCATTTCAAAGATCCGTACCGCCAGCGTGTCCCAGCCGAACGGGCGCATCAGCAGTGTCGCGGGCATTTCCTTGAGTACATCGACGAACACCAGCAGTGCCGCGCTCAACGTGCCGGGCAGCAATAACGGCAGATACACGTTGAAAAACAGTCGCGGCCCACTGACCCCGAGGCTACGTGCTGCTTCGGGCAATGACGGGCGAATACGCGCCAAGCTGCTTTCTAAAGGACCGTAGGCCACGGCCAGGAAACGCACCAGATACGCCAGCAACAGCGCCGACAGGCTGCCCAGCAACAAAGGTTTGCCTGCGCCGCCGAGTAGGACCGACAGGGGAATGACCAGCTCACGGTCCAGATAGCTGAACGCAAGCATGATCGACACCGCCAGCACCGATCCGGGCAAGGCATAGCCCAGGTTCGCCAGGCCGACACCGGCGCGGATGGGCCGGCTTGGCGCCAGACGTCGAGCGAAAGCCAGCAATAAGGCGACACAAACGGTGACCAGGGCCGCGAGGGCGCCCAGGTAGAGGGTGTGAATGATCAAGCCGGCATAACGCTCGTCCAGGTCGAAACGACCGCGCTGCCAGAACCACACCACCAACTGCAGCACCGGAATGACAAACGCGCAGGCAAATACCAAAAAACACCAGCCGCTGGCCGCCGCCGCCTTGAGCCCTCGCAAATGATACAGCGCCTTGGCCCGGGGTCGCTCGTTGCCGGCCCGTTGCGCGCCCCGGGCGCGACGTTCGCCGTAAAGCACCACCATAACCGCCAGCAGCAGGAGGCTGGCCAGTTGGGCAGCGCTGGAGAGGCTGAAAAAGCCGTACCAGGTTTTATAGATGGCCGTGGTAAAGGTGTCGAAATTGAACACCGACACCGCCCCGAAATCTGCCAGGGTCTCCATCAGGGCCAGGGCCACGCCGGCACCGATTGCCGGCCTGGCCATCGGCAGCGCCACTCGCCAGAACGCCTGCCATGGCGATTGACCGAGCACCCGGGCGGCTTCCATCAAGCCCTTGCCTTGGGCCAGGAAAGCACTGCGCGCGAGCAAGTAGACGTACGGGTAGAAAACCAGCACCAACACCAGGATCACACCGCCGGTCGAACGTACCCGGGGCAGGCGCAAGCCGCTGCCGAACCACTCACGCATCAACGTTTGTACCGGGCCGGCAAAATCCAACAGGCCGACGAAGACAAACGCCAGCACATAGGCGGGAATGGCGAACGGCAGCATCAGCGCCCAGTCCAGCCAACGGCGGCCGGGGAATTCGCACAGGCTGGTGAGCCAGGCGAGGCTGACACCCAATATTGTCACGCCGATGCCGACGCCTACGATCAGCGTCAACGTGTTGCCCAACAGACGCGGCATTTGCGTATCCCACAGGTGGGACCATATCTGCTGGTCGACGCTCTGCCAGGAAAGCAGCAAGACACTCAGGGGCAACAGGACCAGTCCGGCAACGGCGAAGACCAGGGGATACCAACGGCGTTGGACGGGGTGGGTCAAGGAGAGTTCTCGGTTGAAGGTCGTCGCTGATAAATGGCTTATGTGGCGAGGGAACGGGCTCCCTCGCCACATATCATCAACGAACTGAGCGGACTTGTATCAGTTCCAGCCAGCGCGATCCATCAGGCGAATGGCTTCGGCCTGGCGTTTGCCCGCCACTTCCACCGGCAGGGAATCGGCCTTGAACTTGCCCCACGCCGCGACTTCCTTGGACGGCTCTACTTTCGGGTTAGCGGGGAATTCCTGGTTCACATCGGCGAAGATATTCTGCGCTTCTGGCGTGGTCATCCATTCCACCAGTTTCTTCGCGGCTTCTGGATGCGGGGCATGCTTGGTCAGGCCGATGCCCGAGAGGTTGATGTGCACGCCTCGGTCGGCCTGGTTAGGCCAGAACAGCTTCACTTTCAGGTCTGGCTTCTGCTGGTGCAGGCGACCGTAGTAATAGGTATTGATGATGCCGACGTCGCATTGGCCGGCGTTGATCGCTTCGAGCAATGCAGTGTCATCGGAGAACACGTCAGTGGACAGGTTCTTGACCCAGCCCTTGATGATTTCCTCGGTTTTTTCCGCGCCGTGGGTTTCGATCAGGGTGGCGGTGAGCGACTGGTTGTAAACCTTTTTCGAGGTGCGCAGGCACAAGCGGCCTTCCCACTCTTTACCGGCAAGCGCCTCGTAAGTGGTCAATTCGCCCGGCTTGACCCGGTCGGTCGAGTAGGCAATGGTCCGCGCCCGCAGGCTCAGGCCCGTCCAGGCGTGGGAAGAGGCGCGGTACTGAGGCGGGATGTTGGCATCGATCACCGGGGAGGTGAACGGCTGGAGGATGCCCATCTGCTCAGCCTGCCAGAGGTTGCCAGCGTCGACGGTCAGCAGCAGGTCGGCAGTGGCGTTGGCGCCTTCAGCCTTGATCCGCTGCATCAATGGCGCTTCCTTGTCGGTGATGAACTTCACCGATACACCGGTCTTCTTGGTGTAGGCATCAAAAACCGGTTTGATCAGTTCATCGATGCGCGAGGAGTAGACCACCACCTCATCGGCGGCCTGAGCGACAGAAGTGCCGATCAGGGTCAGTGCGAGGGCGGACAGCAGGCGTCTGGTTGCCAACATGGTAGCGGTCTCTCGATTGTGAACAGAGCGCAAATGATAAGGACTCACATTTAGCACCACAATCGAACAGTGGACGGACACATTTCTAAATGTTGCAAGATGGCTATCCGGACTTAAACCTTGGCCAGATCCGGCAAGTCTCCAGTCAACCCCAGCGCTTCGCGCACGAACAAGGCTTTGGCCTCGGGCATGCGGTTTACCAGCTTCAGACCGGTATTACGCAGCCAGCGCACTGGCAATGGGTCGGCCTGGAACAATCGCTCGAAGCCTTCCATTGCCGCCATCAATGCGAGGTTATGCGGCATGCGCCGCCGCTCGTAGCGACTCAGTACCTTGACGTCCGCCAGGCGCTCGCCACGCCCGGACGCCTGCAACAGCACCTCGGCCAACACCGCGGCATCGAGGAATCCCAGGTTCACGCCCTGCCCGGCCAGCGGATGGATGGTGTGGGCCGCATCGCCAATCAGCGCCAGCCCTTCGGCCACGTAACGCTTTGCATGACGTTGCCGCAGCGGTACGCACAGGCGCGGATCGGCATCCAACACAGTGCCTAGCTGGCCCTCGAAAGCCCGCTCCAGTTCGGCACGGAAACTGCCGTCATCAAGCGCCATCAAGCGCTGCGCTTGACCCGGTGTCGTCGACCAGACGATCGAGCACCAGTCGTGTTGACCGTCGCGTTCCAGCGGCAGGAATGCCAGCGGACCGTCGTCGGTAAAGCGTTGCCACGCGGTGTGACGGTGAGGCCGGGCGCTGCGTACGCTGGTGACGATAGCGTGGTGCAAGTAATCCCACTCCCGCGTGGCGCTCCCCGTCAGTCGACGCACCGCGGAATTCGCCCCGTCGGCAGCAATCACCAAGGGCGCGCGCAAGGTGCGACCATCGGCCAGGGTCAGCAGCCAATCATCACCGGAGCGACGCATCTGCTCCAGCCGCGCATTGGCCAGCAGGCCCAAGTCGCAATCGTGCAATCGGTCCAGCAAGGCGTCCTGCACGACACGGTTTTCAACGATATGCCCCAGGACTTCGGCATGCAGGCTGGCGGCTGAAAAGTGAATCTGCCCAGTGCCGCTGCCGTCCCACACATGCATGTCGGAGTAAGGGCTCGCACGCCGGGCGGTGATGCCGTCCCAGACGCCAAGACGCTGGAGGATCCGCTGGCTGGCGGCCGACAAGGCGCTTACCCGGGGTTCGAATGCCCCATGGGGATCAAAGGGCTTGACGCTCATCGGACTGCCGTCGAGCAACAGCACTTGCAAGCCACTGCCCTGCAACGCCAACGCCAGGGCGCTGCCGACCATACCGGCACCGACAATCAGCAGATCTGCACGCAATTCCATGCTTTAAGCCTGTGTTGCTGGCGACATCCGTCGCCCGTGAAAAGAATGAGCCGTATCACGCATCAGGACGCGTCCCCAACCCCATGGCCTGGCGGGCGAACCAGCGCTTGGCCGGTGGCAGCAGGTCAAGCCCCAGCAGACCGAGGTTGCGCCCGAGGGAGACCAGGGGCAGGTCGCTGCTGAACAGGCGCGTCACTTGGTCGGAGAAGCCCACGGTGAGGGCCTGGTCCAGCCGCTGACGCTCGCGGTAGGCTTGCAATACTGCAAAATCGCCGGGCGTGCCATCACTCTCGAGCAATGCATCGGCCAAGGCCTGCGCATCACGCAAGGACAGGTTGAATCCCTGCCCGGCAATCGGGTGCAGGCTGTGGGCCGCATTGCCGAGGATCGCCAGGTGCGGCCGGACTTGCTCCTCGGCTTCCACCAGCGCCAACGGATACAGATGTCGCGCACCCACTTGTTTCAACGTGCCCAGCCGATAGCCGAACACATGCTGCAATTCCGTGAGGAAGCTGCGCTCGTCGAGGGAGGCCAGCCGTTGTGCGTCCATGCCTTGGCGCGTCCAGACCAATGCACAACGATTTTCCGGCAACGGCAACAAGGCCATCGGTCCGTCATCGGTAAAGCGCTCGAACGCCACGCCGTTGTGGGCCTCACCAGGCGTGACGTTGGCAATCAAGGCGCTCTGGTCGTAGGGTCGATTTCGCACACCGACGCCCAACTGCTCTCGCAATCCGGAGCGACCGCCATCGGCCAATACCGCAAGCTCGCATTCCACGGTGGTTTCGTCGTCGAGGGTCAGTCGATACCCGGCGACTTGCGGCTCCATTCGGGTGACTTGCGCCGGGCAACGCCAACTGACAACGTCTTTATCCAGGCCTTGCCACAGGCATTGGCCGAGCCAAGCATTTTCCACCACGTAGCCCAGGGCCGGCACGCCCTCCTCCATGGCGGACAACCGCGCCGTGGAGAACCGCCCACGGTCAGAAACGTGAATCTGCTTGATCGGCTCTGCGCGGCGGGAAATTTCTTGCCACAGGCCCAAGCGTTGATAAATTTGCCGCGCGCCGAATGAGAGCGCCGATGAACGCGCATCGTAGCTTGGCTGCCAGGCATCACCAGGCGCAAAGGGCTCGATCAGCATGATCGTCCAGCCCCGGGCCTTGGCCCCAGCCTGCAAGGCCAGCGCCAGGCTTGCGCCAACCAGGCCGCCACCAATGATTGCCACATTGACCCGGCTCATGCCGCCTGGGTCCGCGCATCGGCCATCAGGGCCTCGATTTCGGCGACCGTTTTCGGCACGCCACGGGTCAGGATTTCACAACCGGTCTTGGTTACCACAACGTCGTCCTCGATGCGCACGCCAATGCCGCGCCATTTTTTCGCGACGCGGCGGTCGTTCGGGCCAATGTAGATGCCCGGTTCCACCGTCAGGGTCATTCCGACCTCCAGCACCCGCCACTCGCCGCCGACCCGGTATTCGCCCACGTCGTGCACGTCCATACCCAGCCAATGACCGGCGCGGTGCATGTAGAACGCCCGGTACGCTTCGCTGGCGATCAATTCATCCACCTCGCCCTCCAACAGCCCGAGGTGCACCAGACCTTCGGTAATGACCCTGACTGTTGCTTCGTGGGCCTGGTTCCAGTGTTTCTCCGGCGCGATTTCGGCGAATGCGGCTTCCTGGGCGGCCAGCACTATTTCGTAGATCGCCTTCTGCTCGGGCGAGAACTTGCCGCTGACCGGCCAGGTCCGGGTGATGTCGCTGGCGTAGCAGTCAATTTCACAACCGGCATCGATCAGCACCAGGTCACCGTCCTTGAGCAGCGCATCGTTCTGCTGGTAGTGCAGCACGCAGCTGTTGCGCCCAGCCGCGACGATGGAACCGTAGGCCGGCATCTTTGCGCCGCCCTTGCGAAACTCATAGTCTAGTTCCGCTTCCAGGCTGTATTCGTAAAGACCCGGACGTGCCGCTTGCATAGCGCGGATGTGCGCCTGGGCGGAAATCCGCGCCGCTTCGCGCATGACTTTTATTTCCGCCGCGGTTTTATACAGGCGCATGTCGTGCAGCAAATGATCCAGGGCAACAAATTCGTTCGGCGGCTGGGCGCCAAGGTGGGCCTTGGAGCGAATCACGTTGATCCATTCCATCAGGTGCCGGTCGAACTCCGGATTACTGCCCATGGCCGAGTACACCCGGTCGCGACCTTCGATCAGGCCCGGCAGGATGTCATCGATGTCGGTGATGGGGAATGCGTCGTCGGCGCCGTAGTCACGGATCGCGCCTTCCTGGCCGGCGCGCAGGCCATCCCATAATTCACGTTCGGCGTTGCGCTCGCGACAGAAGAGGACGTATTCGCCATGGGCCCGACCCGGCATGAGCACGATGACCGCTTGCGGCTCGGGGAAGCCGCTGAGGTATTGAAAATCGCTGTCCTGGCGGTAGACGTGCTCGACGTCTCGGTTGCGGATCGCAACGGCGGCGGCGGGCAGGATTGCGATGCTGTTGGGTTCCATCTGCGCCATCAAGGCCTTGCGGCGACGGCTGTATTCCGATTTCGGGATATGAATCATGGGCAGACGGTGTTCCCTCTAAAAATTAATGCAAGGACGGCTTGGCGGCCGCTGCATCGGTTTTCTTGGTCTCGGTAAACAGCAGCAATGGCGCGACCCGCAGGTACTCCATCACTTCCATGTAGTCGCTTTCGCCGTCTTCGGATTCTTCGAGGGCATCCTGCACCTGAGAGATCGCCGCCAGGTCCTGCAACACTTCTTTTGCCTCCTCGCTCAACGCGTATTCGCGGCGGGTCAGGCCGAAGCCCGCAAGGAAACCCTGGCACCATTGGCCCAGCGCAACGGCGCGCTCGGCCAATGGCGCATCGTCGGTCGGCAGCAGCAGGACGACGGTCATGTCGTCGCTGGTCAACTCACCCTTGACCATCTCTTGCAGGCCGATAAGCGCGTTGCGCACGTTGTCCGCCGGCTCGCCTTCGAGCAGCTCGGCGGCATCGGCCAACCAGCCTTCGGCTTCGAAACCGGCGCCGGCGCAACTGCGGCCGAGCAACAAGCCATGCAATTCTGCAGGCGAGACAGGATGACCGCTGGTGCTCAGCAGGGTGGCGAACGCTTGATACGGGGAATTCTGAATGGGCATGGGCAGCTAGGCGCCAGACGGCGCTATGTCTAGAATGGAGGCCTTGTATCCTACATCGACAGACTCGCCAAGACCATTAAAGGCTGTGCGACCCTTATTCCCCATCAGACACAATCTTCAGTGGACACAATGGAAGACACCGACCTGCAAGCGCTGATGGCCAGACTCGAGTTGCTAATTGACCGGGTCGAGCAACTTAAGAGCCAAAACGGACTCCTATTAGCTCAGGAAAAAACCTGGCGCGAGGAACGCGCGCACCTCATTGAAAAAAACGAAATCGCCCGGCGTAAGGTCGAATCGATGATTTCGCGCCTCAAGGCCCTGGAGCAAGACTCATGAGTTCAAGCAATAGCGTTACCGTGCAGATCCTCGATAAAGAGTATTCGATCATCTGTCCCCAGGAAGAGCGCAGCAACCTGGTGAGCGCCGCCCGTTACCTGGACGGCAAGATGCGCGAGATCCGCAGCAGCGGCAAAGTCATTGGCGCTGATCGCATCGCCGTGATGGCTGCCTTGAACATCACCCACGACCTGCTGCATCGCCAGGATACGCCGGACGTACAGGTCAGTGGCTCGACCCGTGAACAGGTTCGCGACCTGCTCGATCGGGTGGACCTGGTACTCGCCACCGATCCGGACGTCAGCAAGGGCTGATTCGCGCCACTGCCTGGGGTATACTGGCGTCACTCCCTGGGGTGCTTGCCAGTTGGTGATGTCCCTGAGCCGATACGCACAACCACGGGGGTTGCACGTTGGGGCCGGTGTGCATGTCCGCTTGACGGAAAGCCTTAACGCCTCCTGCAACTTCCACCTTGAACTTTCGGGTTCAAGGGCTAAGCCGACAGCGGTTCATCCGGGGAGCCTGATTCTCGAAACAATGCCAGTCATTCATGACTGGCATTGTCGTTTCTGGCGTTTGGCATTTCTGGTCGCATCGTTTGCGGTTACGCTGTCCGATGTCGCCGACTCGTGAAGCATCGATATGACTGAACCTGCGTTGCTGTCTCGCCCGCAACTTCGACGCCTGCTGCGCCAGGCCCGTCGCGCCCTGACACCTGCCCAACAGCGGCAAGCCGCTCACGGGCTTTATCGGCAACTGGCCCAGCATCCGCTGTTTCGCCGCGCCAGACACATCGCCCTGTACCTGCCCAACGACGGCGAGATCGATCCGCGCCTGCTATTGCGCGCCGCCCAACGCCGGGGCAAAGCGGTCTACCTGCCGGTACTCAGCCCATGGCCGCAAACCAAGATGGTCTTCCAGCGAATCCATTCTGGCGAGAAGATGCAGCCCAATCGCTTTCGTATCCCTGAACCGCGCAAGAATATCGCCCGGCAACGCAAAGTCTGGACACTGGACTTGGTATTGTTGCCGCTGGTCGGATTTGACGATGCGGGAGGTCGGCTGGGCATGGGTGGCGGCTTTTATGACCGCAGCCTGGCGTACCTGTCGCGACGCAGACAATGGCGCAAGCCGACGTTGCTGGGCTTGGCCCACGAGTGTCAGAAAGTCGAACGGTTGGCACAGGCAAGCTGGGATGTACCGCTACAGGGAACGGTCAGCGACAGGCGTTGGTACTTTGCACGAGAGGCGCCGCGAGAATAGCGGCGTCCTGGAAAGAGGCTCAGCGCTTGAGCGAAGGCGCTGGTTGGATGATTTCCACCGGAGCATCGGTCTTGTTGCTCCATAAACTCTGGGCGTAACCCGTGGTTACGACCCCGAGGCCGAACAGAATGACCAGTATCCACAACAAATCCGGTTTGCGTTTCATCGATTGCCCCCCTCAAGGCAGATCACACACGATGACAGCAGCGGTTTTCTTATTGGCCGTGCAGCAGCGTCAAGCTTGGAAGGCCGGCATTTTGCGGCAACCTGAACCCACACGCAAACTCTGGCGTCAACCGACTGTCGGTTTGTCATAAAATCGCTGAACTTTTTTAAGTCAACATCCCCAGGAGTAGAAATCATGGCCTATTGGCTGATGAAATCCGAGCCCGACGAATTGTCCATCCAGGGCCTGGAAAAGCTCGGCCAAGCGCGCTGGGACGGGGTTCGCAACTACCAGGCGCGCAATTTTCTGCGAGCCATGACAGTCGGCGACTCATTTTTTTTCTACCACTCCAGCTGCCCCGAGCCCGGTATCGCCGGGATCGGCAAAATCATCAAGGCCGCCTATCCCGACCCAACGGCCCTGGAACCTGACAGCCATTACTTCGACGCCAAGGCCAGCCTGGAGAAAAATCCCTGGACTGCGATCGACGTAGCCCATGTCGAGACGTTCTCACGCGTGCTGAAGCTCGACTTTCTGAAACAGCAGGCCGCCCTGGCCGAGATGCCGCTGGTGCTCAAAGGCTCACGGTTGTCGGTGATGCCGGTAACGGCCGAACAGTGGGCGGCGGTCATTGCATTGAAATCTTGAACGATATGCGGCTGACCAGCTTGATCGGGCTTACTGGATGATCAGGTTGTTGAACAACAGATCCTCGACCATCGGCTTGCCGGTCTCGTCGTTCATGACCTGCTGGGTCTGCTTCAACGCTTCCTGACGGAGCTTTTCCTTGGCTTCGAGGTTATTCATGGTCTCGCTGGTCTGCTGGGCAAACAGCGCCACCAATTGATTGCGAATCAACGGCTCGTTTGCCTTCACCGCTGCGGCGGCGGCATCGCCGGTCACGCGCAAGGCAACGTCGGCCTTGTAGACCTTCAGCTTCGTCGTACCGTCCAGCCCATAATTGCCCACGAACGGTGGACTCAGGGTGATGTAGCTGACCTTCGGCGGCGCCTCGCCCTCTTTGGCTTCTTCGGCCATCGCAGCCACAGGCAACGACAGGGCCAGCAACAACATGATCCACGCTTTCACATTCGACTCCTCATCCGATTTGCGGCCCAGCATACCGACCCGCCGTCCAAGCACAAGCTTATGGACAGCTATCAGGGCGGGGCATGCTCGTTGACCCCTTGACTCTCACACCTACACTTATCGGCCATCACTCCCAAAGGAATAGCCCTGATGAAAGCCGTGCTGTGCAAAGAGTTCGGTCCCGCCGAATCGCTGGTGCTGGAAGACGTCGCCAGTCCAGTCATAAAGAAGAATGAAGTGCTGCTGGACGTGCACGCCGCCGGGGTGAATTTTCCTGACACCTTGATCATCGAGGGCAAATACCAGTTCAAGCCACCCTTCCCATTTTCCCCGGGCGGCGAAGCGGCGGGCGTTGTCCGTGAAGTGGGAGAAAAAGTCAGCCACCTGAAAGTCGGCGACCGGGTCATGGCGCTCACCGGTTGGGGCAGCTTCGCCGAGCAGGTGGCGGTACCGGGCTATAACGTGTTGCCGATTCCTTCGACGATGGACTTCAACACCGCGGCCGCCTTCAGCATGACCTACGGCACCTCGATGCACGCTCTCAAGCAGCGGGCTAACTTACAACCCGGTGAAACCCTGCTGGTGCTCGGCGCCTCCGGCGGTGTCGGCCTGGCGGCAGTGGAAATCGGCAAGGCCATGGGCGCCAGGGTCATTGCCGCCGCCAGCAGCGCGGAGAAACTCGCCGTCGCCAAGGCCGCCGGTGCCGACGAACTGATCAACTACAGCGAAAACAACCTCAAGGATGAAATCAAGCGCCTGACCGACGGCCAGGGCGCCGATGTAATCTACGATCCGGTGGGCGGAGACCTCTTCGACCAGGCCATCCGCGCCATCGCCTGGAACGGCCGGTTGCTGGTCGTCGGCTTCGCCAGCGGACGCATTCCCGAGCTGCCGGTTAACCTGGCCCTGCTCAAGGGCGCCGCCGTAGTCGGCGTGTTCTGGGGCTCATTCGCCCAGCGCCAGCCCCAAGACAACGCTGCCAACTTCCAGCAACTGTTCCGCTGGTTCGCCGAAGGAAAACTGAAGCCGCTGGTATCGCAAGTGTACCCACTGAGCAACGCCGCCCAGGCGATCAATGACCTTGGACAGCGCAAGGCTGTGGGGAAGGTGGTTGTGCAGGTGCGTTGAGTCACCAAAGCTGTCCGTTATCAGTCGCTTAAACCGACGGACAGCTGCTAAAGCAACACGCGAATCTCCTGCGGCAGCATCTTCATATACCGCGTTGCGGGAAACGATCCGCAGCGCTGCACGATTGAGGGCAGCAGCCGGTTGAACCGCGCGATCAGCGCCAGGCGCTCGGCTTCCGGCAGTTGCTTGACAAAAAAAACGTTGGACAGATAACTGCGTGTGACGCTGAACGGAAGCAGGTCCTGCACCTGCAGCCGATCTGCGGCATGGGCGTTGATATCCGAGCATCGCCACTGCTTGATCCACTTATTGGCATCAAGCGGCACGTCATCCAGGCGAAACTCGAAGGGTGCCACGGTATGTACTTGCGCGGGATGCCCGTCATCGACCGTCCAAGGTTTGAAACGCCATTGGCTGACTGCCTCACGAGCGGCCTCGGCGAAACCCGGATGGTCACTTTCCAGGATCGCGACCTGATCGACACGACCATCGGCGTGCACAGTGAACCCGGCCCTGACCTTGCCCATGACCCCCGCACGGGTCAGGGACGTTGGGTATTCTGGCTTGGGATTATGCTCCGGCACCAGCCAGACATCCGCCGACCAACTCGCTCCGCACTGACACAGCAATAACATCACAGCACACCACCTCATACCCAACCCCTATCCGAATGCCTGAACGGGCAAACGTAAAGGGTAAGGGCCATGTCCTGTTGCGTGAATGGCGACACTTCCCATCCAGTTGAAGGACGCTTCCCTGCTTGCTGTCATGAAATCTATAAAACGCCGCAGGAAAGAGCCTACGACGACGATTCCCACAGCGCCGTCAGCTTATACGCACGCGACATGTTCGCTTAAGAACATGATCAATCGAAATTTCCGCTATTTATGCGACAACGAGCGGTGCTATTTTCGGTAACGAAACTGTAACATTCGCATCCGCCGTTATAACAAGAACTGGAGCACTTGAATGTTTGCCTTCTTCCGACCAGCCGCACACCAGGCAGTCCTGCCTGAAGAAAAAATAGACAGCACCTACCGACGCCTTCGCTGGCAGATTTTCGCCGGGATTTTCATTGGCTATGCGGGTTATTACCTGCTGCGCAAAAACTTCTCCCTGGCCATGCCATACCTCATCGACGAGGGTTACACCCGTGGCCAATTGGGCTTGGCCATGTCGGCCATTGCCATCGCCTACGGATTGTCGAAATTCTTGATGGGCCTGGTGTCCGATCGCTCCAATCCACGCTACTTCCTGCCATTTGGCTTGTTGGTGTCAGCCGGTGTGATGTTCGTTTTCGGTTTCGCACCGTGGGCAACGTCCAGCGTAACCATCATGTTCATCCTCCTGTTCATCAACGGCTGGGCCCAAGGCATGGGTTGGCCGCCGAGCGGACGGACCATGGTTCACTGGTGGTCGCAGAAGGAACGTGGCGGCGTGGTGTCGGTGTGGAACGTGGCGCATAACGTCGGCGGCGGCCTGATCGGTCCGCTGTTCCTGCTGGGAATGGCCTGGTTCAATGACTGGCACGCGGCATTCTATGTGCCGGCCACGGTGGCGCTGTTCGTCGCGGTATTTGCCTTCGCGACCATGCGCGACACCCCGCAATCGGTGGGCCTGCCGCCAATCGAGAAATACAAGAACGACTACCCGGAAGGCTACGACGCCAGCCACGAGAACGAATTCAGCGCCAAGGAAATTTTCGTCAAGTACGTGCTGCGCAACAAAATGCTGTGGTACATCGCCATGGCCAACGTCTTCGTCTACTTGTTGCGCTACGGCGTGCTGGACTGGGCGCCGACCTACCTCAAGGAAGCCAAGGGCTTCACGGTGGACAAGAGCTCCTGGGCTTACTTCTTCTACGAATGGGCAGGTATTCCGGGCACGCTGTTGTGTGGGTGGATGTCCGACAAGATCTTCCGTGGCAATCGTGGCCTGACCGGCATGGTGTTCATGGCGCTGGTGACCGTGGCGACACTGGTGTACTGGCTGAACCCGGCCGGCAACCCGACTGTCGATATGATCGCCCTGGTTTCCATCGGATTCCTGATCTACGGCCCGGTCATGCTGATCGGCTTGCAAGCGCTTGAGCTGGCACCGAAGAAAGCCGCCGGTACCGCCGCGGGCTTCACTGGGTTGTTCGGTTACCTGGGCGGCTCGGTCGCGGCCAGCGCCGCCATGGGCTACACCGTGGACCACTTCGGCTGGGACGGCGGCTTCGTACTGTTGATCGGTGCCTGCCTATTGGCAATGGCATTCCTCGCGCCCACCCTGTGGCACAAGCAAATCGCCAGTCAGAGCCGCGAAGCGGTCGTCTGATCCAGCGTTGATTTGCAGCGCCTGAGCCGCGCCTCCAGATTCCGGTCTGGCATGGCGTGGCTGCGCAGGGCGTGGATGGTCTGCTCGACATAATCGCGAGTCGTGCCATAACGCCCGCAGGCACTTTCGAACACTTGGCTCAGCACATGATCCGGCAGGTTGCCGGCATAGCTGGGCAAGTGTCGCTCCAACACGAAACCCAAGGCTTGAACCCGGCTGCCATCCTCAAGACGGCACGTGAGCCAGTGCGGGCGGTAGGAAGGGACCGGCATTTCGCGTTGCCACAGGGCAAACAACGAATCCTCAAGGTTCTCTTGTGGCAATCGGTAAGCGAAACCGCTGCAAGAGCCGCCGCGATCCAGCCCGAACACCAAGCCCGGCAGCTCGGGCGTACCGCGATGCTCATGGGACCATAGGTACAATCCACGATGATAACCGTGGACCCGACCGCGCAACCGCTCCACTGCCGTGCACTCCGGCCGCCAGATCAGCGAGCCGTAGGCGAACAACCAGACCGGGCCGCCTTGATGAAGACTCATGGTCGACCGCATGGAGGCGAGCAATTGCTCGCGGGTCAGCTGTGGACCCAACTCGAGTCGTGGCGGGTACAGGGCGCACGTTATGGCGGATTCGATAACGGTCATGGCCGGTAGCGGTTGGCTCCTCGCGGGTCGGAAGGTAAACAGGGCCGTCATGGGGTTGACGTTCATGGGGAGCAAGGCAAGTTAAATGCCATCCCGCGCCCCATATAAATTATCGGTATCTAGCCTCAGGACTAAATATCGAAACGAAATATATGGAGTTATATCGCTGAGTGCTATTCAAGCCCGCGGCGCATACGCAAACACATCGGCACGCATCTGATGAGCGTCCATCCCGGCGTCCACGAGCGCATCGAGCGTGGCGTAGATCATCGCCGGCGAACCGCTGGCGTAGACATAGACCCCCGAAAGATCAGCGATATCCTCGCAGACGGCTTCATGGAGCATGCCGCAGCGCCCTTCCCAGCCGCACAAATCGCTGACGACTTTGTGCAGGTACAGATTGGGCAGCGACTTCCATTCGTCCCAATGCTCGATCTCATAGAAATCTTCCGGACGCCGCACGCCCCAATACAGATGCACCGGGTGCTTGAACCCCTGCGCGCGACAGTGCTCGATCAGGCTGTGCATCTGCGCCATGCCGGTCCCGGCTGCGATCAATACCAGCGGGCCATCCGGCAGCTCGGACAGATGCGTGTCACCAAAAGGCATTTCGATGCGCACATTGGGGTTGCGCTGCAGCTGGTCCAATAGGCTCTGCGCACTGCTTTCGCGCACCAATACATGCAATTGCAGGTCGCGCCCCGAGTGCGGTGCAGAAGCCAGGGAGAACGCTGACTTTTCACCGTTCTCCCGCTCAATCATCAAATACTGCCCCGCGTGGTAGCGCGGCGGCTTGCCCGCTGGCGCACGCAGGCGTACCCGCCACACATCGCCGCCCACTTCGGCGCACTCGGTAACCTGACATGCCAGACTGCGTACCGGCAACTCACCCGGCGCCAGCACGCCATCCCATAGCAGCACGCAATCCTCCAGGGGCTCGGCGATGCACGTGAAGATTTCACCGTGATCACGCACCTCTCCGGCCTGCCCCACGCGGCCTTCCACCAGCAACGCGCCACAGACGTGACAGTTGCCATTGCGGCAGCTTTGCGGGCATTCGTAGCCCAGGCGCCGGGCGCCATCGAGAATCCGCTCGGCCGGCTGTATCTCCAGCACCGCGCCGGAAGGCTGCAACGTTACGCGCATCAATCTATTCCTAACTGATTCCAGATGGCATCGATCCGTTGGGTAACGGCTTCATCCTTGACGATAACCCGGCCCCATTCACGCGTGGTCTCACCGGGCCATTTATGCGTGGCATCGAGCCCCATCTTCGACCCCAGGCCGGACACCGGCGAGGCGAAGTCGAGATAATCGATCGGTGTGTTCTCGATCATTACCGTGTCGCGCTTGGGGTCCATGCGCGTGGTGATGGCCCAGATCACATCGTTCCAGTCTCGTGCGTTGATATCGTCGTCAGTGACAATAACGAACTTGGTGTACATGAATTGTCGTAAAAACGACCAAACGCCCAACATGACTCGCTTGGCATGCCCTGGATACGACTTCTTCATGGTCACCACGGCCATGCGATACGAGCAGCCTTCCGGTGGCAGGTAGAAATCGGTGATCTCAGGGAATTGCTTCTGTAGGATCGGCACGAACACTTCGTTCAGCGCCAGGCCGAGGATCGCCGGCTCATCGGGTGGACGACCCGTGTAGGTGCTGTGATAAATGGGCTTGATCCGGTGGGTGATGCGCTCGACAGTGAACACAGGGAAGCTGTCGACTTCGTTGTAATAACCGGTGTGATCGCCGTAAGGACCTTCATCAGCCATTTCGCCCGGATGGATCACGCCCTCGAGAATGATCTCGGCCGTGGCCGGTACCTGCAGATCGTTGCCACGGCATTTCACCAGTTCGGTGCGATTGCCCCGCAACAGGCCGGCAAATGCATATTCGGAGAGGCTGTCGGGCACGGGCGTGACGGCGCCAAGAATGGTCGCCGGGTCTGCACCCAGGGCCACCGATACCGGGAAGGGCTGGCCGGGGTGCTTTTCGCACCATTCGCGATAATCCAGCGCGCCACCGCGGTGACTCAGCCAACGCATGATGACCTTGTTGCGGCCAATAACTTGCTGACGGTAGATACCGAGGTTCTGGCGATCCTTGTTTGGCCCCTTGGTGACGGTCAGGCCCCAGGTGATCAGCGGCCCGACGTCGCCCGGCCAGCAGGTCTGCACCGGAAGCATGGCCAGGTCGACATCGTCGCCTTCGATTACCACTTCCTGGCAGATTGCGTCCTTGACGACTTTCGGCGCCATGGAAATGATCTTGCGGAAAATTGGCAGCTTCGACCAGGCGTCCTTCAGCCCCTTCGGCGGCTCGGGTTCCTTGAGGAATGCCAACAGCTTGCCGATTTCGCGCAATTCGCTGACCGCCTCGGCGCCCATGCCCAAGGCCACGCGCTCCGGCGTGCCAAACAGGTTGCCCAATACCGGAATGTCGTAGCCGGTCGGGTTCTCGAACAGCAGCGCCGGGCCTTTTGCGCGCAAGGTGCGGTCGCAGACCTCGGTCATTTCCAGCACAGGGGACACGGGCACTTGGATGCGCTTGAGCTCGCCGCGCTGTTCCAGACCGCTAATAAAGTCGCGCAAGTCGCGATACTGCATGCAAAGCCTCATGGTGACCGTGACGTTCGGGGGCCCCGAGTTTAACGCCGCCCGTTCAGAATAGTGAATGCACAGATAGCAAAAAGCCGGGTTTCCCCGGCTCTTGCTGGCCTGTTCGACTTACTTGCGTTTCATCGACAGGAAGAACTCATCGTTGGTCTTGGTCGTCTTCAGCTTGTCGATCAGGAACTCGATGGCTGCCACTTCATCCATTGGATGCAGCAGCTTGCGCAAGATCCACATGCGCTGCAACTCGTCATCGGCGGTCAGCAATTCTTCGCGACGGGTGCCGGAACGGTTGATGTTGATGGCCGGGAACACACGTTTCTCGGCGATGCGACGATCCAGGGGCAGTTCCATATTGCCGGTACCCTTGAACTCCTCGTAGATCACTTCGTCCATCTTCGAGCCGGTTTCAACCAGCGCGGTGGCGATGATGGTCAACGAGCCGCCTTCCTCGATGTTCCGCGCGGCGCCGAAGAAACGCTTCGGTTTTTCCAGCGCGTGGGCATCGACACCACCGGTCAGCACCTTGCCGGAACTCGGGATTACGGTGTTGTAGGCACGGGCCAGACGAGTGATGGAGTCGAGCAGGATCACCACGTCCTTCTTGTGCTCGACCAGGCGCTTGGCCTTCTCGATCACCATCTCAGCTACCTGCACGTGGCGGGTCGGCGGCTCGTCGAAGGTCGAGGCAACCACTTCGCCGCGCACAGTGCGCTGCATCTCGGTCACTTCTTCCGGACGTTCGTCGATCAGCAGCACGATCAGGTGAACTTCAGGGTTGTTACGGGCAATGTTGGCTGCGATGTTCTGCAACATGATCGTCTTGCCCGCTTTCGGCGGTGCCACGATCAGGCCGCGCTGGCCTTTGCCGATGGGGGCGCACAGGTCGATGACACGACCGGTGAGGTCTTCGGTGGAACCGTTGCCGGCTTCCATCTTCATGCGCACGGTCGGGAACAGCGGCGTCAGGTTCTCGAAGAGAATCTTGTTCTTTGCGTTTTCCGGACGGTCGAAGTTGATCGTGTCGACCTTGAGCAGCGCGAAATAACGCTCGCCTTCCTTCGGAGGTCGGATCTTGCCAACGATGGTGTCACCGGTGCGCAAGTTGAAGCGACGGATCTGGCTCGGCGAGACGTAGATATCGTCCGGGCCGGCAAGGTAGGAAGCGTCTGCGGAGCGGAGAAAGCCGAAGCCGTCCTGGAGAATCTCCAGCACGCCATCACCGGAGATTTCCTCGCCGCTTTTCGCGTGCTTCTTGAGCAGGGAGAAAATCACGTCCTGCTTGCGCGAACGGGCCATATTTTCTATGCCCATCTGTTCGGCCAATTCGAGCAGTTCGGTAATCGGCTTTTGCTTGAGTTCAGTCAGATTCATATAGGAATGACGTAATCATTTATGGAGGGGGGAAAATTAAGCTTTTGGCTTAATGAGGCCGCGCCGCGGAGAAGGCGACAGGATCGCGTACTTATTCGAAAGGAGAGCGTCGGCGACGGCTTGCAGGGGGCACTGGAGAAACCAGTGCGGGGCCGAATGTACCACCTCGATTTACGAGCGTCTAGCCCTGGATAACGAAAAAGCCCCGCGATTTGCGGGGCTTTTCCAGTGGCATTCGGCGCTTAGATGTTGGCGTCGATGAAAGCGGCCAGTTGCGACTTCGACAGCGCACCCACCTTGGTGGCTTCAACGTTGCCGTTCTTGAACAGCATCAGGGTCGGGATACCACGCACGCCGTGCTTGGCCGGAGTCTCCTGGTTTTCGTCGATGTTCAGCTTGGCAACGGTCAACCTGCCGGCATAAGTGCCAGCGATTTCGTCCAGCACCGGGGCGATCATTTTGCAAGGACCGCACCACTCAGCCCAATAGTCGACCAGTACCGGGCCTTCGGCCTTGAGTACGTCAGCTTCGAAGCTAGCGTCGGTAACGTGTTTGATCAGATCGCTGCTCATGGAAATCTCCGGGGTAATCAGCAAAAAAACGTGGCCCATCATAGCTGCCCTTCCCGGGTTCAGGAAGCCGCAGTTGATTGAGTCTCGCTATGACGCGTAATGGCTTTAGGTATGGCTCGCCTCATGAAGCGGCAGGCGCAACGAAAGAGATACCGGTACGCAGCGCCGCGTTACGTACATGTTCCTGCATGGCTTTTTGCGCGGCGCCCGAAGCGCGACGAGCCAGGGCGCGAAGGATCTTGCGATGCTCCCGCCAGGTTTCCATCGCCCGTTCCGCCCTGATGAACGGTAGCTTCTGACTTTCCAGGAAGATCTCTGCGCTGGCGGTAAGAATACTCAGCATCGCCTGGTTGCCGCTGGCCAACAGGATTCGCCGGTGGAATTCGAAATCCAGCCGCGCTGCGGCGTCGAAGTCCCCGACCTTCAATTCCCGGCGCATGGCTTCGACATTGTCTTGCAGCCGGTCGAGCTCATCGGCGCTGAGCGTCACCGCCGCCAACCCCGCCGCGAACCCCTCCAGGGCGTAGCGCAACTGGAAGATGTCCACCGGCGAGGCCTGGGCCGCAAACGGCCAGCCCGACGCCGAGTCGTTGCGCGGAGCTTCGACCGGCACCTGCACGAACACGCCCTTGCCCGGTTGCACGCTGATCATGCCCAAGGCACTCAGGGAGGACAGCGCTTCACGCAATGACGCCCGACTCACCCCCAGTTGCAGCGCCAGGTCCCGCTGCGACGGCAACGCATCACCCGGGCCGAAGCCTTCATCGGCGATCAGTTTGCGGATGGCTTGCAATGCCACTTCAGGAACGGCACGAGCGATGGAATTCATGGTTTTTTCAGACGAACCGGGCCAGTGAGCGGCTAGTTGTAAAGCTATTCGCCGCGCCCGGCAAGTCGTGCCCCAGCAGGGTTCGGCGACAAATACCGACGCCCGATAACGGTGCGAAACACGGCGCAACTGTTCAGACCAGTAAGACCGCCTCCTACCAGTAAAACCGTGGCTTTGCTCGATGAATAGCCGGCTTGGCATGGCCTGTGCTCTGTCCGAACGCAGAAATCACATCACCGATTGCGGAGATTCGCCATGATTCAGCGTTGCAGCGTTCTGCTCACTGCCCTGTTCGCCAGCCTGATGCTTTGTCAGCTGCCTGCCCAAGCCGATGGCCTGGAAGACGTGGTCAAGCGTGGCACCCTCAAGGTCGCGGTGCCCCAGGACTTCCCGCCATTCGGTTCCGTAGGGCCGGACATGAAGCCCCGTGGCCTGGACATCGACACCGCTAAATTGTTGGCCGACCAGCTCAAGGTCAAACTTGAACTGACCCCGGTCAACAGCACCAACCGCATTCCGTTCCTGACCACCGGCAAGGTCGACCTGGTGATTTCCAGCCTGGGCAAGAACCCGGATCGTGAAAAAGTCATCGACTTCTCCAGCGCCTATGCGCCGTTCTACCTGGCGGTGTTCGGCCCGCCCGACGCCGCCATCAACGGCCTGGACGACCTCAAGGGCAAGACCATCAGCGTCACCCGTGGCGCCATCGAAGACATCGAGCTGAGCAAGGTCGCCCCCGAAGGCACCACCATCAAGCGCTTCGAAGACAACAACTCGACCATCGCCGCCTACCTCGCCGGCCAGGTTGACCTGATCGCCAGCGGCAACGTGGTGATGGTCGCCATCAGCGAACGCAACCCCAAGCGCGTCCCGGCGTTGAAAGTCAAACTCAAGGACTCGCCGGTGTACGTGGGGGTGAACAAGAACGAGCCGGCGCTGTTGGACAAGGTCAACCAGATCCTCGCCACCGCCAAGACCGATGGAAGCCTGGAGAAGAATTCCCAGACCTGGCTGAAGCAGCCGCTGCCGGCCGACCTTTGATCGCCGCTTGAGAGGCTGAGCATGGCTTATCAGTTCGATTTCCTGCCGGTGGTGCAAAACACCGAGCTGCTGTTGCGCGGTGCGCTGTTCACCTTGGAGCTGACGGCCATCGGCGCGTTGCTCGGGGTCGGCCTGGGCATCGTCGGGGCGGTGGTGCGGGCCTGGAATATCCGTCCGTTCGCGGCGATCTTCGGCGTGTATGTGGAATTGATCCGCAACACGCCTTTCCTGGTTCAACTGTTTTTCATTTTCTTCGGCTTGCCATCCTTGGGCTTGCAGATTTCCGAGTGGCAGGCCGCGGTGTTGGCGATGGTGATCAACCTTGGCGCGTATTCCACCGAGATCATCCGCGCCGGCATCCAGGCCATCCCGCGGGGTCAACTGGAGGCCGCGGCAGCCTTGGCGATGAGCCGCTTCGAAGCCTTTCGCCACGTAGTCCTGTTGCCGGCGCTGGGCAAGGTCTGGCCCGCGTTGAGCAGCCAGATCATCATCGTGATGCTCGGCTCCGCCGTTTGCTCGCAGATCGCCACCGAAGAACTGAGCTTCGCCGCCAACTTCATTCAATCGCGCAATTTCCGCGCCTTTGAAACCTATGCGCTGACGACGCTGATCTACCTGTGCATGGCACTGCTGATCCGCCAGTTCCTCAATTGGGTCGGGCGGCGCTACATTGCCAGGAGCAACCAATGAGCGATTTCACTTTCTGGGACGTGGTGCGCAACCTGCTCACCGGCCTGCAATGGACCTTGGCGTTGTCGCTGGTGGCGTTTATCGGCGGTGGCGTGATCGGGCTGCTGGTCATGGTGATGCGCATCTCCAAAAGCGCCCTGCCCCGCAACATCGCTCGCACCTATATCGAGCTGTTCCAGGGCACGCCGTTGCTGATGCAATTGTTCCTGGTGTTCTTTGGCGTGGCCCTGGCCGGGGTGGAGATTTCGCCGTGGATGGCGGCGGCCATCGCCTTGACGCTGTTCACCAGTGCCTACCTTGCGGAGATCTGGCGCGGTTGTGTCGACTCGATTTCCAACGGCCAGTGGGAAGCCTCGGCAAGCCTGGCCCTCAACCCCCTGGAGCAGTTGCGCTACGTGATCCTGCCCCAGGCCCTGCGCATTGCCGTGGCGCCGACCGTGGGCTTTTCCGTACAGGTCGTCAAAGGCACAGCGGTGACCTCGATCATCGGTTTTACCGAGCTGACCAAGACCGGCGGCATGCTCGCCAACGCCACGTTCGAGCCGTTCATGGTCTATGGCCTGGTCGCCCTCGGTTATTTCCTGCTCTGCTACCCCTTGTCCCTCAGTGCGCGCTACCTGGAAAGGAGACTGCATGCCTCTGCTTAGAATTACCGCCCTGCATAAATACTACGGCGATCACCACGTGCTCAAAGGCATCGACCTGAGTGTCGAGGAAGGGCAGGTGGTGGCGATCATCGGCCGCAGTGGCTCGGGCAAATCCACCTTGCTGCGCACCCTCAATGGCCTGGAATCGATCAACGATGGCGTCATCGAAGTCGACGGCGAATACCTCGATGCCGCCCGCGCCGATCTGCGCAGCCTACGGCAGAAAGTAGGGATGGTGTTTCAGCAGTTCAACCTGTTCCCGCACCTGACGGTCGGCGAGAACGTCATGCTCGCGCCGCAGGTTGTGCAAAAAGTGCCCAAGGCCAAGGCGGCCGAGCTCGCGCGGCAGATGCTCGAACGGGTCGGGCTCGGCGAGAAATTCGATGCCTTCCCCGACCGTTTGTCCGGCGGCCAGCAGCAACGGGTGGCGATTGCCCGCGCCCTGGCGATGTCGCCGAAAGTGCTGTTGTGCGACGAAATCACCTCGGCCCTGGACCCGGAACTGGTCAACGAAGTGCTCAGCGTGGTGCGGCAACTGGCCAAGGAAGGCATGACGCTGATCATGGTCACCCACGAAATGCGTTTCGCCCGGGAAGTGGGCGACAAACTGGTGTTCATGCACCAGGGCAAGGTGCATGAGGTGGGCGATCCCAAGGTGCTGTTCGCCGATCCGCAGACGGCGGAACTGGCGAACTTTATCGGAACGGTCGAGCCTGCCTGATCTTGAGGCCAAGCGCGAGCTGAATGGATTTTGGGGCTGCCG
This sequence comes from Pseudomonas sp. SWRI154, assembly GCF_014268645.1. Classification (NCBI taxonomy): domain Bacteria; kingdom Pseudomonadati; phylum Pseudomonadota; class Gammaproteobacteria; order Pseudomonadales; family Pseudomonadaceae; genus Pseudomonas; species Pseudomonas sp. SWRI154. Next base: position 84,878 of record NZ_JABWQW010000019.1, on the reverse strand, counting down.
CGCAGCCCAGCGGGAGCAAGCTCCCTCGCCACCGGGAGGCCACGCCGGCACTGCTCTGGCTCAAGGGTTTGGATCAGGTGCGTTGGCGTAAGCGGTCGATCGTGGCAGGATGGCAAGGTTATCGACCGAGACTTTTTGACCATGCCGCCATCCCAAGCCAAGAATCTGTCCCTGATTGCCGCCATCGACCTGGGTTCCAACAGCTTCCACATGGTCGTCGCCAAGGCCCAGAACGGGGAAATCCGCATTCTTGAGCGACTCGGCGAGAAGGTCCAGCTGGCCGCCGGCATCGATGAAGAGCGCAAACTCAGCGAAGAATCGATGCAGCGCGGGCTTGATTGCCTGAAACGATTCGCCCAACTGATCAACGGCATGCCCCTGGGCGCGGTGCGGATCGTTGGCACCAACGCCCTGCGCGAGGCGCGCAACCGTGGCGAGTTCATCCGTCGCGCCGAGGAAATCCTCGGCCATCCCGTTGAAGTCATTTCCGGCCGTGAAGAAGCCCGACTGATCTACCTGGGCGTTTCCCACACGCTGGCGGACACCCCGGGCAAGCGCCTGGTGGCGGATATCGGCGGCGGCAGTACCGAGTTCATCATTGGCCAGCGCTTCGAGCCGCTGCTGCGTGAAAGCCTGCAAATGGGCTGCGTCAGCTACACCCAGCGTTATTTCCGCGACGGCAAGATCACCCCGGCGCGCTATGCACAGGCTTACACAGCGGCGCGCCTGGAGATCATGAGCATCGAACACGCCCTGCACCGCCTTACATGGGATGAAGCCATAGGCTCGTCAGGGACCATCCGCGCCATCGGCCTGGCACTCAAGGCAGGCGGACATGGTTCCGGCGAGGTCAATGCCGAAGGATTGGCCTGGCTCAAGCGCAAGGTGTTCAAGCTCGGTGATGCGGACAAAATCGACTTCGAGGGCATCAAGCCCGACCGCAGGGCGATCTTCCCGGCGGGCTTGGCGATTCTCGAGGCGATTTTCGATGCCCTCGAACTGCAACGCATGGATCACTGCGAGGGCGCCCTGCGTGAAGGCGTGCTGTATGACCTGCTGGGCCGACATCATCACGAAGACGTGCGCGAACGCACCCTGGGCTCGCTCATGGAGCGTTATCACGTCGATCAGGAACAGGCAGCCCGAGTCGAGCGCAAGGCGCTGCATGCCTTCGACCAGGTGGCCGAGGACTGGGACCTGAACGACGGCATCTGGCGCGAGTTGCTGGGTTGGGCCGCCAAGGTCCATGAGGTGGGCCTCGATATCGCCCATTATCATTACCACAAACACGGCGCGTACCTGATCGAACACTCGGACCTGGCGGGTTTCTCCCGGGAAGACCAGCAAATGCTCGCGTTATTGGTGCGCGGTCACCGGCGCAATATTCCCAAGGATAAATTTGCCGAGTTCGGCGATGACGGCATCAAGCTGATTCGCCTGTGCGTGTTGCTGCGCTTCGCAATCCTGTTCCATCACATCCGCGGCACCCAGGAAATGCCTCAAGTGGTCCTGCGGGCCGATGGCGATGAACTGGATGTGCTGTTCCCTGAAGGCTGGCTGGAAGAGAACCAACTGACCCAGGCCGACTTTGCCCAGGAAGCGGAATGGCTGACCCGGGTTGGGATTGTGCTGAACATCCACTGAGCGGCACCACGGTACGCTCCCCCGTGGCGAGGGAGCTTGCTCCCGCTCGGCTGCGCAGCAGTCGCAGGATCTGCCCGAAATGGAAGTTTTCCTGATACACCGAGCTGAATGGCTTCAGGGCTGCTGCGCCCGAAGCGTCGGACCGGCCCAGCGGGAGCAAGCTCCCTCGCCACAAAAGCCAAGCTCGCCCCAGGACGTTTAGCGAACCGCCAACACCGGGCTGCTCAAGCGCTCCAACAAGGTCGCCTGGGCGCTGCGCGGGTTCTGGTTGCCGGTCGGCGTGTTGCGGATGTAGCGGCCGTCCGACTGCAGGCTCCAGCTATGGGTGTTGTCGGTGAGATAGCTTTCCAGCTCCTTCTTGACCCGCAGGATCAGCTTCTTGCCTTCCACCGGGAAGCAAGTCTCGACACGCTTGTCGAGGTTGCGCTCCATCCAGTCGGCGCTGGAGAGGAACATCTGCTCCTCGCCGCCGTTGAGGAAGTAGAACACCCGCGTATGCTCCAGGAATCGCCCGATGATCGAGCGCACGTGGATGTTGTGGGAAACCCCCGGAATGCCCGGCCGCAGGCAGCACATGCCGCGCACCACCAGATCGATGCGCACGCCCGACTGGCTGGCCTTGTACAACGCGCGGATGATCTTCGGATCGGTCAGCGAGTTGAACTTGGCGATGATGTGGGCCGGCTTGCCATCCAGGGCGAACTGCGTCTCCCGGGTGATCATGTCGAGCATGCCCTTTTTCAGGGTGAACGGCGCATGCAGCAGTTTCTTCATGCGCAGGGTCTTGCCCATGCCGATCAACTGGCTGAACAGCTTGCCAACGTCTTCGCACAAGGCATCGTCGGAGGTCAGCAGGCTGTAGTCGGTATACAGGCGGGCATTGGCCGCGTGGTAGTTGCCGGTGCCCAAGTGAGCGTAACGCACGATCTCACCGGCCTCGCGGCGCAGGATGAGCATCATCTTGGCGTGGGTCTTGTAGCCGACCACACCATAGATCACCACCGCACCGGCCGCTTGCAGGCGGCTGGCCAGTTGCAGGTTGGATTCCTCGTCGAAGCGCGCCCGCAATTCGATCACCGCCGTGACTTCCTTACCGTTTCGCGCCGCGTCCACCAGGGCATCGACGATTTCCGAATTGGCGCCGCTGCGATACAGCGTCTGGCGCACCGCCAATACATGAGGATCCTTGGCGGCCTGGCGCAGCAAGTCGACCACGGGCGTGAACGACTCGAAAGGGTGCAGCAGCAGGATGTCCTGCTTGCTGATCACGCTGAAAATGTTCTCGCTGTTCTGCAGCAGTTTCGGGATCTGCGGCGTGAACGGCAAGTATTGCAGTTCCGGATGGCTGTCCAGGCCGGTGATGCTGAACAGTCGGGTCAGGTTGACCGGGCCGTTGACCTGGTACAGCTCGGTTTCATGCAGGTTGAACTGTTTGAGCAAATAGTCGGACAGGTGTTTCGGGCAGGTGTCGGCCACTTCCAGGCGCACCGCATCGCCGTAGCGCCGGGAGAACAGCTCGCCGCGCAGGGCGCGGGCGAGGTCTTCGACGTCCTCGGTGTCCACCGACAGGTCGGCGTTTCGGGTCAGGCGGAACTGGTAGCAACCCTTGACCTTCATGCCTTGGAACAGGTCATCGGCATGGGCATGGATCATCGACGACAGGAACACATAGTTGTCGCCTGGGCCGCCGACGTCTTCCGGCACACGGATGATGCGCGGCAACAAACGCGGCGCTGGAATGATCGCCAGGCCGGAATCGCGACCGAAGGCGTCGATGCCTTCCAGTTCGACGATGAAGTTCAGGCTCTTGTTGACCAGCAACGGGAACGGGTGCGTCGGGTCGAGACCGATCGGGGTGATGATCGGAGCGATCTCGTCGCGGAAATAACGGCGCACCCAAGTCTTGATCTTGGTGTTCCAGTTGCGGCGACGGATGAAGCGGACCTGGTGCTTTTCCAGCTCCGGCAACAGGATGTCATTGAGGATCGCGTATTGCCGGTCCACATGACCGTGGACCAGTTCGCTGATACGCGCCAAGGCCTGGTGCGGTTGCAGGCCGTCGGCGCCGGCCTGTTCACGGGCGAAGGTGATCTGCTTTTTCAGGCCGGCGACGCGGATTTCGAAGAACTCGTCCAGGTTGCTGGAAAAAATCAGCAGGAACTTAAGCCGCTCCAGCAACGGATAGGACTCATCCAGCGCCTGCTCCAGCACGCGGATGTTGAATTGCAGTTGCGACAGCTCGCGATGGATGTACAGGCTGCTGTCATCCAGGTTCGGGATGGCAATCGCCGGAGCCGGGGCCGGCTCGGTGACGGCCGGGGGAGCGGGCTCCAGCTCCGGCGGGGTCTCGACGACTTGCTCGACCACGGGTTGAGCGTCTTTTACGGCAACTTCAGAGAGTCCTTCGGTATTCATCGCAAGTTCCTGGGAGGCTATTTCTGCTCTCGTAACAATTGGGCGGCGCGCACGGCAAAGTAAGTCAGGATGCCATCAGCACCGGCGCGTTTGAAAGCGGTCAGGGATTCGAGAATCACCCCTTCGCTCAACCAGCCGTTCTGGATCGCCGCCATGTGCATGGCGTACTCGCCGCTGACCTGATAAACAAAGGTCGGCACTTTGAATTCTTCTTTGACCCGACAAAGAATGTCGAGGTAAGGCATCCCCGGCTTGACCATGACCATGTCTGCCCCTTCTGACAAGTCAGCGGCCACTTCGTGCAGGGCTTCATGGGCGTTGGCCGGGTCCATCTGATAAGAGGCCTTGTTGGCCTTGCCCAGGTTCAGGGCCGAGCCCACCGCGTCACGGAACGGGCCGTAATAGGCACTGGCGTACTTGGCCGAGTAGGCCATGATGCGCACGTTGACGTGGCCTGCGATTTCAAGGGCCTCGCGGATCGCCTGGATGCGACCGTCCATCATGTCCGACGGCGCCACCACCTGGGCACCGGCCTCGGCGTGGGACAGCGCCTGCCTGACCAGTGCATCGACGGTGATGTCGTTCTGCACGTAGCCTTCTTCGTCGAGGATGCCGTCCTGTCCGTGGGTGGTGAACGGGTCCAGCGCCACGTCAGTGATCACGCCCAGTTCCGGGAAGCGCTCGCGCAGGGCACGGGTCGCGCGCTGGGCAATACCTTCAGGATTCCAGGCTGCGGCGGCGTCCAGCGACTTGAGGCCCGGCGGCGTGACCGGGAACAGCGCCAGCGCCGGGATACCCAGCTCGACCCAATCGGCCGCCGCTTCGAGCAGCAGGTCGATAGTCAGGCGTTCGACGCCGGGCATCGAGGCCACCGCTTCGCGACGATTCTCCCCGTCGAGCACAAATACCGGCAGGATCAGGTCATCGGTAGTCAGCACGTTTTCACGCACCAGCCGACGAGAGAACTCATCACGACGGTTGCGACGCAGCCGGGTGGCGGGGAACAGACGATTGGCGGGGGTAAAGCTCACGGCAGACTCCTGAGCCCGCAGACGGGCGAGCGTGACAGTTATAAGCGGACATTATGACGAACGCATGACAGTTGTGCTAAAGCGCGACCGGTAGTCGCAGTCATTGTCTTCTGTAGGAATTGTTCACGTCGAGACACATTTCGATACTTTCCTGAATGTGCCTGAAGGGTTAGGCTGCGCGTTCATTTCGCCAGCACCCAGACAATGCTCCAACAATTTCTGCATGACTTCGGCTACTTGGCCCTGTTTATCGGCACGTTCTTCGAAGGCGAAACCATCCTCGTGCTCGCAGGCTTCCTGGCGTTCCGTGGCTACATGGACATCAACCTGGTAGTGGTCGTGGCGTTTTGCGGCAGCTACGCGGGCGATCAGCTGTGGTATTTCCTGGGCCGCAAGCACGGGCGCAAGTTGCTGGCACGCAAGCCGCGCTGGCAACTGATGGGTGATCGCGCGCTGGAGCACATCCGCAAGCATCCGGACATCTGGGTCCTTAGCTTTCGCTTTGTCTATGGTTTGCGCACGGTGATGCCGGTTGCGATCGGCCTTTCGGGCTATCCGCCGGGCCGCTACCTGCTGCTTAACGGCATCGGCGCGGCAATCTGGGCGACAGCGCTGGCCGCCGCTGCCTATCACTTCGGCGCGGTGCTCGAAGGCATGCTGGGCAGCATCAAGAAATACGAGCTGTGGGTTTTGGGTGCCTTGCTGTTGCTGGGCTTGGGCTTGTGGCTGCGTCGGCGCATCAAGAATGCGCGATTGGCCAAGAAAGTCCTTGAGGCCGAGCGCCTCGAACAAGCCAAGGCCGGCGAACCTACGACGCCAATCGAGTAAACCAACCGCGGCAGCAGTACAGCCCGATGCCACTCACCAGGCTATAGCTAAGCAGCCCGACCCAAGCCACCGCGCTGGCCGGCCATAACCCGGCCAGCGGCGCCAGCCACACCAGTGGCAGGGCCGAAGCCAACCGCAGCAGTTCCAGCTTCAGTGCCCACGGGCGATTCTCCAGGGCCACGCCCAACACGAACAGACCGAACGCCACCGCGCCCCAGCCCAGCACCAGGGCGCTGACCGGCAGGCTGTTTTCCAGGTTCATCAAATAACTGCCCAGCGCAATGTAGACGCAGAACTGCAGCGCTACGTACCACTGTTGGCGCCCGTCCAGAGGCACGTCGAATTTGCGGAACTGGCTCAGGTCGGGCTTGTTCAGCGGGTACTTGACCGCCACGTCCGCTGGCCGCCAGCCGGTGGGCATGAACCAGATCCGCAGCTTGTCCCACCAGCGTTCGGCCCGACGGGCATCGGCCCATAACTGCGCATAGAACTGCAGGTTTGCCCATAGAGGGTTCCAGCTCGCCAGCGGCGTGGTCACGCCAAAAATCACCGGCTCGCGGTCGACTTCTTCCTGAAAGGTCCCGAACAGACGGTCCCAAATAATGAACACACCGCCGTAGTTGCGATCCATGTAGAGAGGGTTCTGTGCATGGTGGGCACGATGATTGGACGGCGTCACGAAGCACCACTCCAGCCAGCCGAGCTTGGGAATGTGCTGGGTGTGGACCCAGAACTGGTAAAGCAGGTTCAGCGCGGCGACGCTGACGAACACCGTCAGCGGCACGCCCAACACCGCTAGCGGCAGGTAGAAAATCCAGCTCAGCAAAAAACCGGTGCTGGTCTGGCGCAATGCGGTGGAGAGGTTGTAGTCCTCGCTCTGGTGGTGCACCGAATGGGCCGCCCAGAGAATGTTGCGCTCGTGGCCCAGGCGATGCAGCCAGTAATAGCAAAAGTCGTAGAACACAAAGGCGAACACCCAGGCCCAGGCCTGATCGGGCGGCAACTCAAGGATCGCCAGGTGCTCCAAGACAAAGGCATAGGTCACCAGTCCCAGGCCTTTAGTCAGCAAGCCCGTGGTTGTCGACAGCACACCGGTGCTGAGGCTGTTGATGGCATCCGCTACGCGATAATGGCTCATGCCACGCCAGCGGTCGGCCAGCCACTCGACGGCGATCAGCACGAAGAAAAACGGCACCGCATACAGGATGAAATTCATGACGCAACCCGGACAGGCAAGGCAGGGAGACAGTCGGCAGATTAGGTGTAGCAGCCCGATCCCCCTATGGCAACGAGTGACAAATTAGTAGACATTTAACGCCATGAATCTGGAGAAAAGCCCATGAGCAAAAAAGTAGCAGTGATCCTTTCCGGCTGTGGCGTGTATGACGGTGCCGAGATCCACGAAAGCGTGATTACCCTGCTGCGCCTCGACCAGCGTGGCGCGCAGGTCCAGTGCTTCGCCCCCAACATTGCCCAACTGCACGTGATCAATCACCTGACCGGCGAAGAGATGCCCGAGAGCCGCAACGTCTTGGTGGAGTCGGCGCGTATCGCCCGGGGCAACGTGAAAGACCTGCGCGAAGCCAGGGTCGAGGATTTTGATGCGCTGATCGTGCCCGGCGGCTTTGGCTCGGCAAAGAACCTGTCCAATTTCGCCGTCGAAGGTGCTGGATGCAGCGTCCAGCCAGAAGTCCTGGCACTGACCGAGGCCTTTGCCGAGGCCGGGAAGCCGGTGGGGCTGATCTGCATTTCACCCGCCCTGGCGGCAAAGATCTATGGCCCGGGAGTGACCTGCACCATCGGCACGGATGCCGACACAGCTGCGGCCGTGACCAAGATGGGCGGAACGCACGAGGAATGCCTGGTCACCGACATCGTTGAAGACACCGCGCGCAAACTGGTCAGCACGCCCGCCTACATGCTGGCGCAGAACATCAGCGAAGCTGCTTCAGGCATCAACAAGCTGGTGGACCGGGTGTTGGAACTGACGCACGAAAACGACGCCTGACCCCATCCGATCCGGTGGGGAGGCTCAGGACAAGCGTGCCAAACGCGTCAGTATCCGGTCCAGCGCATTGGCAAAACCCTGCTTGTCCCGTTCGCTGTAAGCCGCCGGGCCGCCGCCCATATGGCCTTGTTCACGCAGATCGGTGAACAGGTTGCGCACCGCCAGGCGATCCCCCATGTTCTGTGCGTCGAACTCCTTGCCGCGGGGATCCAGGGCAGCGACGCCCTTCTTCACGAGACGGTCGGCCAGCGGCACGTCGCTGCAAATCACCAGTTCGCCAGGCACAGCATGCTCCACCAGATAGTCATCCGCCGCGTCAGGACCGCTGGGCACCACGATCAGCTTCACCAGCGCCAGGCCCGGCTTGGCCTGCGGTTGCCCGGCGACCAGCACCACCTCGAACTGGCGCTTCAAGGCGAACTTGACCACCAGCTCCTTCGCCGCCTTCGGGCAGGCATCGGCGTCGATCCATACGCGCATTGTGTTGTTTCCTCATTTGATGTTCAGGAAATCTGAACTCGACGCTTCTCCGCCACCCAGCTACGCCCGTACAACACAACGATGGCCGTGATCGCCACGGCCTGGGCCGCCAATGAATACGCATCGGCATGGATGCCCAGCCAATCGAAGTCGAAAAAGGCCACCGGGTGCGTGCCGAAGATCCCGGCTTCCTGCAAGGCTTTCACTCCATGCCCGGCGAATACCACCGATAACGCGCATAGCAGTGCGGCATTGATGCTGAAGAACAGTGCCAGCGGCAGTTTCGCCGAACCTCGCAAAATCACCCAGGCCAGCCCTACCAGCAGGACCAGCGCCGTCGCGCCGCCCGCCAGCACGGCGTCATGCCCGGCAGGACCGGCCTGCAGCCAGAGGGTTTCGTAAAACAGGATCACTTCGAACAGTTCGCGATAGACCGAGAAGAACGCCAGGATCGCAAAACCGAAACGGCCACCGCCGCCCACCAGGCTGCTCTTGATGTAATCCTGCCAGGCCGCCGCGTGGCGCCGGTCATGCATCCACACGCCCAGCCACAGCACCATCACACTGGCGAACAACGCGGTTGCACCTTCAAGCAGCTCCCGCTGCGCGCCGCTGACGTCGATCACATACGCGGCCAGCCCCCAGGTCGCCAAGCCGGCAAGCAGTGCCAGGCCCCAACCGACGTTGACGCTGCGAACTGCCGATTGCTGCCCGGTGTTGCGCAGGAACGCCAGGATAGCCGCCAGTACCAGAATCGCCTCCAGGCCTTCGCGCAACAAAATCAGCAAGCCCGAGATGTAGCTCAGCGACCAGCTCAAGCCATCGCCACCCAGCAGGCCCGCGGATTCCTTCAACTTGGCCTTGGCCACGTCCAGACGCTGTTCGGCCTGCTCGATTGGCAAGCCATCCTGCAAGGACTGACGGAAAGCCATCAAGGCCTTTTCGGTGTCTTTGCGCACGTTGGCGTCGACGTTATCCAGGGAGCTTTCCACCAGCTCGAAGCCTTCCAGATACGCCGCTACCGATAAATCATAGGCCTGGTCATGATCACCGGCACGATACGCCGCGATGCTTTTATCCAATGTCGCGGCGGTATAGTCGAGCAACTGCGCCGGACCGCGCTGCACTTGTGGTGGCTGGGCCCGCTGGGCACGGAATGTCGCCGCTGCCGCAGGGCCCTGGATGGCGAGGACTTCGGCCGGGGTCTGGCGGGCCAGATCGGCGAGGTTGTACGACTGTTCATTCTTGGCCGCCGCCGGGTCGGCGCTGAAGCTGGCGATGTAGGTCGCCAGGTCCCAGCGCTGACGGTCATCGAGCTGGTCGGCGAAGGCCGGCATGTCGGTGCCTTCGACGCCCATGCCCAATGTGTTGTAGATCGCATAGAGGCTCAGCCGATCCAGGCGTTGACCGTCACGCAGGTTCGCGGGCGGCGGTTCCAGGCCGACGCCCGCCGGACCGTCGCCGGCGCCGGTGTCCCCATGGCAGACCGAGCAATGCTGGGCGTACAGCGGCGCACCGCGGGTCGGATCCGGGGTGATGATCGGCGCCTGGCTGACTTCGTACGCCACGGCCAGCCGTGCGCCCAACTGCCGCGCCAGGCGGGAAACGTCACCGCCGTCCTGGCGCTCGGCGATCGCCTTGCGCAAGGAATTGATGCCTTGACTCAACTCGGCCTTTTCCAGCTTGGCCGGCAGTGCGCCGACCAGACCCTCCAGCGCCCCGGTAAATTCAAGTTGCTCACGGTATTCAGCCTCGTCGATGACCTTTCCGGCCTCGACAGTCGCCGGGTAATCCGCCCCGATGTAATCCAACAAATGCAGCGCCTGTGGCGCGCCTTCAACAGTGTCAGCCAGCAGATCGGCACTGCACAGCGCAAGCAAGGGCAACGCCAGCCAGGCCAGAAAACGAAACGGGGCAGTCATGAATGACTCTCGATTGGAAATAAGAAGTAACACATTGTTCACTTCCAATGCGCTTGGCTCAAGCTCCGATGTGGTTTGCCCAAGCATTTTCATCGGATCTTCATGCTTTGAAGATGACATCACAAAAACATCATTTAGAAACTAAAAAGCCACTACACAAGCAAATCCGCTGCTTATAATGCGCCGCCTTCTTATTAGAAGACGGCATAACAGCTCCTCTGGATTTGAGGAACCGACGGCGCACAAGCGCCTGTCCGTGGATCGTCCCAGCCCGACCCGCACACCCGGCTGATACTCAGGGAAGAAGTGTTCATGGCATCCCGTGCCCTTTTCTCGGTCGCCCTCGGCGCGATCACCTTGCTGTCCGGCTGTTCGGCGTTCCGCAATTACGACAGCGAGTTGGCCCAGACCAATCAGCAACTGGCCTCCGGCAACGTCGACGCGGCATTGATCCTGCTGGAAAAAAACAACACCAGCAAAGACAAAGACCTGCTCTATTTCTTCGAAAAGGGTGAGTTGCTGCGCGCCAAGGGCGACCTTTCCGGCAGCCAGACCGCCTGGGGCAGTGCCGACCAGCAAGTCGGGCAGTGGGAAGACGCCGTCAAGCTCGATACCGCCAAGTACCTGGCGCAATTCGGCAGTTTCCTGGTCAACGACAAAGTCCGGCGCTACGAGGGCTACGACTATGAAAAGGTCATGCTCACCACGCAGATGGCCTTGAACTTGCTGGCCGTGAACGATTTCGACGGCGCCCGGACGCAGATCAAGAAGACCCACGAGCGCGAAGCCGTGATCGCCGACTTGCGCGACAAGGAATACCTCAAGCGCGAGGAGGACGCCGAGAAGCAAGGGGTCAAGACCGAATACAAGGACCTGAGAGGTTATCCGGTGGCGAGCCTGGACGCCCCGGAAGTGGTGAGCCTGAAAAACAGTTATCAGAGCGCGTTCAGCCATTACCTGGCCGGTTTCGTCTACGAAGCCCTGGGTGAAAAAGACCTGGCCGCCCCGGGTTATCGCAAAGCCGCCGAACTGCGCCCCAACACACCGCTGCTGGAGCAGGCGCTGCTCAACCTCGACAAGCCTGCCGCCAAGGACGACGACAGCGATATTCTGATCGTGGTGCAGAGCGGCCTGGCGCCGTCCCGGGATTCAATCCGCATCCCGCTGCCCTTGCCCATCAGTGGCAATCTGGTCATCACGCCATTGTCGTTCCCGCTGATCAAGCCAGACACGTCCACCGCTACCTTTACCCAGATCGGCGTCGACGGTCGCCAGTTGGACCTGACCCAGCTCAACAGCACCACCGCCATGTCGCGCCGGGCCCTTCGCGATGACATGCCAGGGATCATCCTGCGCACTTCCGTGCGGGCGATTACCCGTGGCGTGGCGCAAAAACAAATCAACGAAACCAACCCCCTGGCCGGCCTGGCCGTGGGCATCACCTCGGCCGTGCTCGAAGGCGCCGACACCCGGACCTGGCGCACCCTGCCGGATTACAGCCAAGTGGTGCGCCTGCGCCTGAAGAAAGGCGAGCACCAGGTCACCCTGCCCAGCGCGGTAGGCGGCTCGGTGGTCAAGGTCAAGATCGACCAGCGTTACCAAGTCATCAGCCTGCGGGCGGTGGGCAACCAGGTCTTCGCCGGCGGCCTCGCGGCCCAGGTGATCCCGAGCGCCAACCCCACCGCCATCGCTCTCAAGCAACCTTAAGAACGGAGTCTTGTTCACATGCGTTTAAAACTGATCGCCGTCGGCGTCCTGGCCTTGCTGGCCGGTTGCGCCACCCCGCCGCCGGAACCCGGCAGCGCCGCCAGCAAGGTCGTGGCGATGGGCAAGACCAAGAATATCGTGGTCGGCGCCATGCGCGTCGCCCGGGAAAACGGCTATATGACCGTCAACGTGCAGTTGAGCAATACCAGTTTCAACAACAAGACGATGTATTACCGCTTTGCCTGGCTGGGGCCGGAAGGGTTCCCGATCGCGGAAGAGGAAAGCTGGAAAACCCTGACGCTATACGGGGAACAGACGCGCTTCTTGCCGGCCATCGCGCCAACACCCAAGGCGATGGATTTCCGTTTGGAAATCAATACCCCGTAAGGCTTGCCGGACAAAAAACCTTTTTTGCAGTTATTTGAGAGCACCCACATGTTTGTACGCATTTCATCCCTTGCCCTCGTCGCCCTGCTCGTTAGCGGCTGCGCCAACAATTCACCGGTCCTGGGCAACAAGAACATCAGCTATGGCGACACCAAGGCCGTGGAAACCGTCACCAACGAGTTCGGCTCCACCGACCTGCAAATGATCGCCGAATCCATGACCCGCTCCCTCGCCCAGTCCGGCGTCTTGCAGGGCCGTCCGGTGGTCCAGGTCTATGACGTGAAGAACAAGACCAGCGAGTACATCGATACCCGCGAAATCACCACCAGCATCAAGACCCAACTGATGAAGACCGGCGCCGCACGCTTTGCCAGCGACAACAACGCCATGGACAGCCAGGTCGACCAGCTCAAGCTGCAAAACCAGAGCGGCCTGTACAAGAAGAGCACCGTGGCCAAGACCGGCAACATGATCGCCGCCAAATATCGCATCGAAGGTTCCATCAGCTCGATCGTCAAGCGCAGCGAAGACTACAAGGACGTCTTCTACAAATTCAGCCTGCAATTGATCGACGTTGAAAGCGGGCTGGCCGAATGGATGGACGAGAAAGAAATCCGCAAGACGACGGAGCGCTAACCCATGCGCACATGGATCGGCATAATGGCCCTGGCTTGCGCATTCAGCGCGCAGGCGGCCCCAAAAGTGGCGGTGACTGACCTGGCGTATCAGGAACGCGTGGAGGAATACATCCATACGGTTTCGGCCCAGAGCAATTTCCAGGCGAACGGCTACAGCGCCAGCGCTTCGTCGAGCTACGACGAGATGGAAGCCACCAGTAGCTACATAGAGCAAGGTGAACTGCGCAAGTTTACCGGTGACATCAAGGGTGAAATCCTGCGCAGCGGGATTTTCCAGCTGGTGCAGGGCACGCCGTATACCGCATCGTCCAAGGGCGACGTCTACGACGTGATCAAGCGAATCAAGGCGGGTAACTTCAAGGGCGCCGACTACGTGCTGTTCGGCACCGTGTCGGACATCGATTTCACCCGTGACATCAACGAACTGGGCACTGCAGACAGTTACTCGGCTGTGCTTGCGCTGACGCTGGTGGCCGATTTCAGCCTGATCAATACCAAGACCTTTGAAATCACCTCGGCTTTTACCGCCATGGGCGAAGGCCAGGACACCAAGCTGTTGAACCATCGGGACGTGCGCATAAGCCTCAATCGTCCGCGGGTGGTACGTGAGGTGTCCAAGGCCCTGGGAGAGGACGTGGCGCGGCAGATGAGCGAGCAGCTCGGCGGCCCGAGCCATGAACAGGCTGGCGAGCCGGTGCAGCGTAATAACCTGCCGAGGGATACCGCTCCGGTGATCCTGCGCTGAATCGCATTACCAGGTAACTGCTTTTCGTGGCGAGGGAGCTTGCTCCCGCTGGGCCGGTCCGACGCCTCGGGCGTAGCAGCCCCGCGATCTTGCGGTCGCTACGCACTGGAGCGCCAGCCCGGCCGAGCGGGAGCAAGCTCCCTCGCCACAAAAGCTCGCCTTCGCCGCAGTAACTACACCGAAGCCTTGCGAATCGTCGCCAGCAGACCCGCTGCGCCGATGAACAGTCCGGCAAAGGTTCGATTCATCCGCCGTTGCTGTTTCGGCGTGCGCAACAGGCGCAGGGCCTTGGACGCCAGTCCGGTGTACCCGGCCATGACGATGAGGTCGACGCAGATCATGGTCAGGCCCAGGATCAGGTATTGCTTGATCAAGGGGGCGTGGGGATCGATGAACTGCGGCAGCACCGCAAGCATGAACACCAAGGCCTTGGGGTTGCTGATGTTGACCAGGAAGCCTCGGAACACCAGCGCCAGCGGCTTGCCGATGGGCCGCACGGCCGCATCGTCGCTGAGATCAGCGGGAATGGCCCGCCACTGCTTGACGCCCAGATAGACCAAGTACGCAACGCCAAACCATTTGATCGCGTAGAACGCGGTGGCGGACGCGGTGAGGATCGCGCCAACACCCGCCGCGACGATCACGATTTGCAGCGCCAGGCCCAATTGCAAGCCCAGGGCGTTCCAATATCCGCGCCAGAAGCCGTATTGCAGGCCGCTGGACATCGATGCAATCGCACCCGCGCCCGGCGAAAGGCTGATAACCCAACAAGCGGCGAAGAACGCCAGCCACGTTTCCAGCAACATCGCACACCTCGGCTCAGACTCGTCGAAACGAATAAGCTAATGCGCCGCCGTGCGGATCACCACCGTTTTTTTCAGAAACCCAGGGGAATCGGTCTACTCAACGAAACCGCCGACCGGAAAGGCCTCGCTGCCACGCCAGCGGCGGACCGAACGCTGGAAGAACAAACTATTGGGCACCTGCACCATGGAACTACCGGTACCCAGTTCTTCGGGTTCGATCAGTGTGGTGTAGAGCAGATTTATGGCCACGACCCGACCCTTGATGCCGGGTTTGTCGGTGGCCTCTACCAGCTCGACCACGTCACCGAGGCGGAACGGCCCGACTGTGTAGATCAGAATGGCGCACAGCAGGTTCGACAGCACGCTCCAGATCGCGAAGAACGCCACCGCCGCCACCGCGACGAACCCCGACAACGCGGTCCACAGCACCGTGGCAGACACGCCCAGGCGCTCCAGGGCCACCAGCACCGCGCTACCCATGATCAGCCAGCGCAGCACGCCGCGCAGGATGATCACCAACTGGGTCGGCAATGGGTAGCGTTCGCCAAGGCCCGTCAGCGCGCGCGCCACGAAACGTTGGGCAATATAACCCGACAACAGGATCAGCAGGATTTGCACGCCGAGCCAGATCGGCTCGATCCACATGACGGGTATGGGCAAGGACAACGCTTCCATCAGGACAACGCCTCCAGCTCCGCTTGCAGGTTTTCGAGCAATTCCAGGGCTAGCATCCACGCCTCCTCAAGTTCCGCTTCCTTGACCTTCAGCCGGGCCTGTTCAGCCAGCAGATCACGCAGCTCATCCTTGCGTGCCGCCTCGTAAAGACCACTGTCGCCAAGGCTGGTTTCGATTTTCTGCAGTTTTTCATGCAGCTTGCCCAGCTCGGCTTCGAGCTTGTCGGCCTCGCGCTTGTGCGGCGCCAATTGCTGACGCAACGCCGCGGCGGCTTGGCGCTGGGCTTTCTTGTCGGTCTTGTCGGGGTTCACCGGCGTGTTGCTGACCGGTGCGTTGCGCTGGCGATATTCCACCAGCCAGCGCGCATAGTCTTCGAGGTCGCCATCGAACTCTTCGACTTTGCCGTCGGCCACCAGGAAAAAGTTGTCCGTGGTGCTCTTGAGCAAATGCCGATCGTGGGACACCACCAGCACCGCGCCGCTGAATTCCTGCAACGCCATGGTCAGGGCCAGGCGCATTTCCAGGTCCAGGTGGTTGGTCGGTTCGTCGAGCAGCAGCAGGTTCGGTCGGTCCCAGGCGATCAACGCCAGCGCCAGTCGAGCCTTCTCGCCACCGGAGAAGTTCAGCACCGGCTCGTCGATCCGCGCGCCGCGGAAGTCAAAACCGCCGAGGAAATCCCGCAGTGTCTGCTCGCGTTCGGTCGGCGCCAGGCGTTGCAGATGCAGCAGCGGGCTGGCCTTGGCATCCAGGGAATCCAATTGATGCTGGGCGAAATAACCGACCACGGTATTTTCGCCCCGCGTCAGGCGTCCCGCCAACGGCAGCAGCTCACCGGAAAGGTTTTTGATCAGGGTCGATTTGCCCGCACCGTTAGGCCCCAGCAGACCGATTCGCGCACCAGGGGTCAATTGCAACTTGACCTTCTCCAGAACGGTTTTGTCGCCATAGCCCAATCGTGCGTCGGACAGATCGATCAGCGGACTGGATATCTTGGTCGATTCGCGAAAGACAAAATCGAACGGCGAATCGACATGGGCCGCCGACAGCTCTTCCATCCGCTCCAGTGCCTTGATCCGGCTCTGGGCCTGGCGGGCCTTGGTGGCCTGGGCCTTGAAGCGCGCGATGTAGCTTTCCATGTGCGCACGCTGCGCCTGCTGCTTCTCGTACGCCTGCTGCTGCTGCGCCAGGCGCTCGGCGCGGGCGCGCTCGAAGGCGCTGTAACCGCCGCGGTACAAGGTGATCTTGCGCTGGTCGACGTGTGCCACGTGATCCACCACGGCGTCGAGGAAGTCGCGGTCGTGGGAAATCAGCAGCAGCGTGCCAGGATAACTCTTGAGCCAGTCCTCAAGCCAAATGATGGCGTCGAGGTCCAAGTGGTTGGTCGGCTCATCGAGCAGCAGCAAGTCCGACGGGCACATGAGCGCTTGTGCGAGGTTCAGGCGCATCCGCCAGCCGCCAGAGAAATCGCCGACCTGGCGATCCATCTGCTCATTGGTAAAACCCAGCCCGGCCAGCAACTTCCGTGCGCGCGCATCGGCGGTGTAGCCGTCGGCGCTATCGAGCTCGGAATGCAGGCGGGCCTGGGCGGCGCCATCATGGGCCGCTTCGGCGGCTTCAAGGTCGCGCTGAACCTGACGCAGACGCAAGTCGCCGTCGAGCACATAATCCACCGCCAGGCGTTCGAGCGTATCGACCTCCTGGCGCATATGGGCGATGCGCCAATCGGCCGGCAGGAAGCAATCGCCGGAATCCGGGTGCAACTCGCCGCGCAACAAAGCGAACAGGCTTGATTTGCCGGCGCCGTTGGCGCCGATGAGGCCGGCTTTGTGGCCGGCGTGCAGGGTCAGCTCGGCGTCTTCTAGCAGACGTTGCGGGCCACGCTGTAAAGTCAGGTTCTGAAGTCGAATCATAATGGCGGCGGAGTCTACCAGCTTCGCTCGCAACTGGCGCGAGTAGCACGATGTCCTCTGATCTATGGAGCTTTGCGGTCAACCTTTATGCCAAGCCTGGCGTGGAGCCTGCGTGCCTGGCGCTACAGGCCTGCGGCGCGAACGTCTGCCTGATGCTTTGTGGGCTGTGGCTGGAGCGACGCGGCGTGGTGTGCAACGAACAGCGGCTGCAACAGCTGCGGCAGCTGGCCGAGCCTTGGGACGCAGCGGTCGTCCAACCGTTGCGCACGTTGCGTACCGGATGGAAAGAGCACGCCCTCCGGGACACAGGGCTGAGTGATCTTCGCGAACAGGTCAAGAGGCTGGAACTGGAAGCCGAACGGCAATTGCTCGAACGATTGGAGGCAGCGGCCGCAAACTGGCCAGAAGGACAACAGCGAGATACAGCGCAATGGCTGCCAAGGCTAGCGACGAGCGCCGACCTAGCCAACCACGACGCGCTGCATCAGCTGCGCGTCGCGGTATCGGATACTTAAGAAGCGCTAGGTGTCGTGGTGCTCGATGCCGTGGCGACGCTTGGATTCAGCGCCGGTGCTGGCGTGCTCGCCGCAGGAGCGGGTGTCGCTGCTGGCGTGGTTGCTGGAGCCGCAGGCTTGGCGGCTGGAGCAGTCGCCGGTTTTGCCGCAACGGGCTTCTTCACGGCCGGCTTCGCAGCGGGCTTGGCAGCAGGTTTTGCAGCGGTCGGCTTGGTCGCGGCGGGTTTAGCGGCAGGCTTGGCCGCAGCAGGCTTGGCAGCGGGTTTAGCCGCAGCCTTGGCCGGAGCTTTGGCAGCAGCTGGCTTGGCAACTGACTTGGCCGCGACGGGTTTGGCAGCGGCAGTCTTGGTTGCCGCAGGCTTGGTTGCCGGTTTGGCAGCGGCAGGCTTGGCAACCGGTTTGGCGGTCGCTTTTGCCGCAGGCTTGGCGGCAACTTTGGTGGAGGATGTTTTCGCGACAGGTTTCACAGCACTGGCGGCAGCGGTTTTTTTCGCGGCAGGTTTGGCGGCAGGTTTGGCCGCCGGCTTGCCAGGCGCTTTTGCCACAGCCTTGGCGGCTGGCTTGGCAACCACCTTGGCCGCGGGTTTTGCCGCGACAGGTTTAGCGGCCGGTTTTTTGGCCGATACAGCGGCAGGCTTGGCAGCACGAAGACTCAGCGCCTTGCTCGCAGCTTCCTGGACGCGACCGACACCTTGGGCCAGCTTCAGGCTTTCCTGGGCATCACGTTTGAGTTGCAGGATGTACGCGCGGGTTTCGGATTGACGATCCTTCAAGGCATCGAGCAAGTTTTCGAGCTCTTTCACGCCGTCCTTGGCCTTGGCTTGTGCCTTGGCCTTGCCGGCGGTTGCCGCGTCTTGCAGCTTGGTGCGCGACTTGTGCAGTTTTTCCTGCGCTTTGCCGCGTTGCTTTTCCAGTTTGGCGAGCAGTTTTTCAGCATCAGCCAGGGCTTGGGAGCAGGCATTTTCCAAATGTTCGAGCAAGCTGCCCGACAGTTGTTGGAGCAAGTGCAACGGAGTATTTACAGGCTTCTTGGTGGCCGACATGGTTTACCTCCTGACTGACGTGAGTGCGGCTCATACTAGACCTCTGCTGCAACCGCCGCTAGGGCATGTTGACACTACTCATGGCGTTGCGTTGCACGAGACAAAAAATCTTCTGCGCCGTCGCCAGGGCAACTCGCTTTTATTGATATCGGCACTGGCATAATCCCTCGAATCGAGGCCGGAGAAAGTACACATGTCGCGTCACCTTTTTTTACTTCTTTGCATGGTTTGCCCCATGGCTCAGGCCGCCGAAAAAACCAACGCAAACGATGCGCGCGACCTAGCCTACAGTCTCGGCGCAAGCCTGGGCGAACGCCTGCGCCAAGACGTGCCCGACCTACAGATACAGGCTCTGGTCGAAGGTCTGCAACAAGCCTACCTCGGCAAGCCATTGGCCCTGGAGGACGAACGCATCGAACGAATCCTGGCCGAACACCAGGCGCAACTGACGGCGCAGTCAGCAACACCGCAAGAAGCAATGGCGCTGAAGACCGAGCAGAAATTTCTCAGCGAGGAAAAAAACCGGCCAGGCGTCCAGCAACTGCCGGACGGCATTCTGCTGACCGAACTCAAGTCAGGCAGCGGCGCGAAAGCCGGACCCCACGGCAAGGTCCAGGTGCGGTATGTCGGTAAATTGCCTGACGGCACCGTATTCGATTCCAACCATCAAGCGCAGTGGTTCAACCTCGACAGCGTGATTGATGGTTGGCGCAGTGCGCTGCCACAGATGCCGGTGGGCGCGAAGTGGCGGTTGGTGATTCCTTCAACCCTGGCCTATGGCGCCGAAGGTGCCGGGGACGTGATTCCGCCGTTCACGCCACTGGTGTTTGAAATCGAGTTGCTCGGCGCGACGACCTGAATCCTTGAACGAAAAACGGCGCGCAATGCGCACCGTTTCCTGTTACCGCGATTCCCTCAGGCCTGGACCGCAGCCTCTTCCTTGTGGGCGTTGTGCAGCACTTCGATCAGGCAGTCTTCCAATTCGAAACGCTCATGCAGCAAGCCGCCCAGTTCCTTGAATTTTTCCGCTACGCATTTGCCTTCGTCGCAGAGGTCATTGAACGCCAGGAGCTTCTCGGTGATGACATCGATGCGTGGATAAATCGTATCGGCCAGTTCCAGGCCACGCTTGTCGTTGAAGGCCTTGGCCTCGCCCGTCAGTTGCTCGTATATCTCGAAATGACCAGCAGACACATAGTCCACCAGCACACCGCAAAATTCTTGCAGCGGCTTGCGACTTTCACTCAGTGCCTCAGGCTTGTCGCCAAGAGCATCATAGGCTCGAACCAGTTCGTGACGCTCCTGCAACCAGCGGTCGATCAGCAGATGAACTCCACCCCAGCGTTCCTGAGCATTCTGACAACTTTCGAGCATGGCGATTTCTTCCCTTCTGAGTCATGCCCCTCGCAGTCTGAAACACGCCTGTATGAACAGGGGCAAGCCAGACACAACATGATCGAGTGGCATGATTCCAATGATACGTGCGGGCCAGATTATGCCCGCACGACAGCTGCTTCAAGGTACGCAGGAGATAAAGTTCATACAAGTGTTTAATCCAGCACCCGGACCAACTGCGACGTCTTGCCGCTAAAAGGCCGTAGCAGGGCATTCCAGGCCAGGCGCAACAGCAGGTAGGTCATCGAAACAGATAGGGCGAGAAAAAACAGCAGGCTCCATTCGGGAACGCTCAGATCGAACAACGTCCAGGTGATGTTCGTACAGTCGGACGCGCCATTGGCAACGTGACGCATGGCGTGCCACCAGGAATCTGCCCCCCTCAAGTGGGTAATGCAGTCAGGCAAAAGCTCATCAAAATCGGTCTGCGCCAGAACATTGCGCCACGCCAGGACCAGCCCTGCCGACGCGAAAATCACCGCCATTGCCGCATAAACCATGCAGCCCCTTCGCCCTGGGCCATGTACGCATGCACCAAGGCAATTCATCAGGAACAGCATCAGGCATAACCGCTGCAGAATGCACAGGCTGCAGGGGGAGAGGCCGACCGCGTATTCCAGATAACTGGAAACGCTCAAAGCCAAGGCTGCTGCGATGGAAGCCATGAGAAACAAGAAGCGTGAGCTGGCCAAAGACATGGCGGTTCCGTAACAGGAGAGACAAGCTGTTACGGTAGAGGAAAGCCCTCAGGCCTTTCAAGGCAGGGCGTTGCGGAGAGTTCGCCAGGGGTGTAGGGAATACCCGACAGACATCATGGGACTTGGCGTCATCAGCCGTAGGACTTTGCTGAAGGCACGCCGAAAGCCCCTAAATCAGACGAAATTCACGCCTCCCCGCTAACAGTGCCTTCGCCACAAACAACATCCGTCTCAAGTGGCCAGGACTTGGGACGAAACCGGCAAGGGCGCCGCCAGCAAGCGTTCATCCAGCAATCCCAAGCCCTCCTGGAACAACTGATTACTACGCTCGGCATCCCCCAGCTGTGCCAGCAACCGGGCCAGCTCCGCACACGCCTCGGGATTGCGCTGGGCCCGCAGGCTGCTTTCGAGATAATCCCTGGCCTTGCCCCACAAACTGTTTTGCAAGCACAGGCGCCCCAACGTCAGGAGCAGGCTCGGATCGTTCGGATGATCCTTGAGCCAGCCCTCGGCAGCTTGCAGTTGCCGGATCGGATCACCGCCACGAACCAAACCGTACAAACGCGCCAGGTGGCTGTCGTAATGGCGCTTGAGCGCGGCCCGCAACACCTCTTCGGCTTCCATTTGGGCCCCCAGTTGCCGAAGTTGCTCGGCATAGGCCAATACCAGTGCCGGCTCCTGGCGCTGGGCGGAGGTCAGCTGTTGCCAGGCGCGGCTGAGCGATTGCAAGCCGACGCTGCCGTCGGCTTCGCGTTGAGCCGCCAGGGTGAGGTTCTCGCCCCAGGCCCGACGCTCCAGTTCCGCCAGTTCGGCTGCGGGCAGGACCTTGTCCTTGCGCAACTCCGGCAACAGCCGGATCACCGCCGACCAATCCCCGCGTTGCTGGTGCAGTCGCTGGAGTTGGCGCAAGGTCTGGGCGTTATGGGGATGACGTTCGTGCATGGCTTGCAGCGTGCTCAACGCACCATCGGTGTCGCCCCGATCCGTCTGCAGTTGCGCATGCGTCAACGCAATGGCCAGCTCAGCCTGGGGCTGACGCTCCAGGGCACGCTCCAGCAGACTGTCGCTTTGCTCGTAGAGGCCCTGCTCATTGGCCGCACGGGCGGCACCGAGGTAATACAGCAAGGGTTGGCGCTCGGCTTCGGCGGCACGATGCAAATGTCGCTGGGCGCTGGCCCAGCGCCCTTCGGCCAGATCCAATTGGCCGTGTTCGATCGCCACTTGCACGCGACGACTGCGGTTGCGTCGCGACCATGGGTTGACCACCCCGGTGGAAGTGGTCACCAGCCCGATCAACGCACTCACGCCCCGCCACACCAGCCAGAGCACCGCCACCAACGCCAGGGTGACCCAGAGTCCGGCTTCGTAACGGAAATTCTTGTACGCCACCAGCACGTAACCCGAATGCTCGGCAATCGCCATGCCGAGCACGGCGGCAACAGCGATGACGACGAACAGAATCACGTAGAGGCGTTTCATGGCGTGATCTCCTGCTCGCCCGCCTTGGGCATCGGCTTGACCGATTCCTCGGCATTCACATTGCGGCGCTCAAGATAGGCCTGGACGGCGCTCAGGGTGCCGGTCAGGTCCGGCGTGACCACGGTCACTGGCGACTTGCTCAGTTCAACGACTCGCTCAAGCATGACTTTGCTCTGCGGGTTGTCCTGATTGAAATTGTTCGTAAGCACGTCACGAGCTTCGGCCAGCGCCTGGGTATACACCGCTGCCTGGCCGTTGAGGGCGGCCCATTGCGCCTGCTCCAGCGCCAGGCTCAAGGCCAGGCGCACCTGCATCAGGCTCTGCCCGGCCAGGAGCGGGCGGACGTTTTCGTCGGCATTGAAATCGATGCGGATGTAACGCGAGATTCGATCCCACCACTGCGCCCACCGGCTGGCGCCATCGCCATCGGCGGTCAGGCCCAACAGCGATTCACCGCGATCCTTGTATTCGGGAGCCACCTCCGAAAGCTGCAGCACCTGGTCACGCAGGGCACCCAGTTGCAGGAACAGTCCGGTGCGATCCGGTTGTTCGGTACTGCGCAGCGCGGCAAGGGTCTTGGCCAACTGCTCGCGAGCAGCGAACGAGCCCGGGTCGTTCTGTTCGCGCAGGATTTCGTCCGCGCCCTGGACCAGCGCCTGAGCGCTGCTGATGTCCTGGAGGGCGGAAAGACGCAGGCTGGCCAGGCGCAACAAATGCTCGGCTTCGGCCAGGCGCCAATCCTTGCGGCTGGCACCGAGCACGGTTTCCAGGCGCTGATCGAGGCGTTGCTGGTCGCCTTGCAGCTGGGCGACCTGGCGCCGCCGCTCTTCCAGCTCTTGCGCCGGTGGCAGTTGCTCCAGGCGCTCACTCAGGCGTTGATCATTGAGCTTCAGGCTCTGTGCCTGGTCATTGAGCGCCTGGACCTGGGCGGATTGCTGTTGGGTGTTGGCTTGCAGGTGACGCACTTGCCAGATGCCCCAACCACCCACCGCTACGCCAGCGGCGCCCAACAACAACGCGACAATTGCCAGCCCGTTGCCGCGACGCGGCGCCATAGGGGCCGGCGTTTCAATCGGAGCTTCGATCGCTGGCTGGTCTTGATCTTTTGGCAAGGCTGTTTCGCTCACGTATCCATCCTTTGCATTAGAAAACGGCACGGACTGTTCCCGTAAAGCCGCCAGCAAAGCCGCGGCGCTGGCGCCACGGCAATCCACAACTGTCCGGGCCCCGGCGGCACGCGCCAACTCGGCGACCCTGGGGCTTGGAACAAACAACGGTAGCCGCGCCAGGGCGGGCCACGCTTCACCGGCAAGCCGGTGCAGATGCTCGAAGCTCTGCCCACTGCTGACCACCAGCGCGTTCAGGCGTTCCGCTTCAACCTTCGCCGGCAACTCACCTTCGTGGTAATGCGGCAGGCCGCGCCGGTACAGCTCAAGATAATCGACACTAGCACCTTGCTCGCGCAAACGCTCCGCCAGCAAGCCGCGCCCGCCTTCACCACGCACGATCAAGACACGGGGCTCGGGCCGTTCGATAGCCTCCCGCAACGCTGCAAGTTCAAGCAAGGCTTCGCTGTCATCGCCGTTATCAGGATAAGAAACGCTCAGGCCGGCGTCGGCAAGAATTTGCCCCGTCGCGGCCCCTACGCTGAACCATGGCAGCTGCGGCGGATGCGACCCGTGTTGGCGCAACAGCTCCACGCACAGACGCGCGGCAGGTTTGCTGACCACAATCACCGCACAATACTGATCCAGCGCCTTGAGCATGGCGAGCCCGGACTCGGACACGGGGATCGGCTCGATATCCAATAACGGCAAGCTGCTGCTATAGACCCCCGCTCGCGCCAACACCGCCGCCAGGGCCGAAGATTCGTCCGCCGGCCGGGTGAGCAGCAGCCGCCACCCCGTCACGCGTGACCTGCCTCGCCGTAGACCTTCTTGAGGATTTCGTCGGCGCCTTGGCTCAACAGGTCTTCGGCGACCCGTACACCCAACGCTTCGGCGTCGCGGCGCGGCGCCCGTGCCTCGGCGCTGAGCAGTAGTTCACCGCTCGGATCGCCCACCAGGCCGCGCAACCAGACCTGCTCTCCTTCAAGCACGGCGTAGCAGGCAATCGGTACCTGGCAACCGCCGTTCAGATGCTTGTTCAGGGCTCGCTCAGCGAAGACTCGCACCGCGGTGTCTTCATGGTGCAGCGGCGCCAGCAGGGCATGGATTTCGCTGTCCGCGCTGCGGCACTCGATACCCACCGCGCCCTGTCCACCGGCGGGCAGGCTGTCATCGACGCTGATGGCGGAGGTGATGCGGTCCTCGAAGCCCAGGCGTATCAAGCCGGCGGCGGCCAAGATGATCGCGTCATACTCACCGGCATCGAGCTTGGCCAGGCGCGTGTTGACGTTGCCTCGCAGGAAACGGATCTGCAGGTCGGGACGACGGCTCAGCAATTGGGCCTGGCGACGCAGGCTGGACGTGCCCACCACGCTCCCGGCAGGCAGCGCTTCCAGGCTGGGGAATGTATTGGAGACGAATGCATCGCGCGGATCCTCCCGCTCGCAAATACAGAAAAGGCCCAGGCCTTCAGGAAAGTCCATGGGCACATCTTTCATGGAATGCACGGCAATGTCGGCTTCGTTGTCCAACAAGGCGGTCTCAAGCTCCTTGACGAACAGGCCCTTGCCACCAATTTTCGACAGCGGCGAGTCCAGCAGCTTGTCGCCGCGACTGACCATGGGCACCAGCGTCACGGTCAGGCCTGGATGGGCGCTCTCGAGGCGGGCTTTGACGTATTCGGCCTGCCAGAGGGCCAGGGCACTTTTACGGGTGGCGATGCGGATCTCGCGAGGGGACATGGATCAATCCGTACTTAAAAGATACGGCAGATAATAACAGCTCAACCAAATCCGCTTTGACTTGAATCACGACGCCGATGCCTCCCTGGCCGCCAGTCCCGAAAACACATCGCTTTGGAAAAATACTAGAGCTGCTGCATCATTTTGCGGACGCCCGCCACATGTCGCCGGCTGACAATCAACGCATCGCCGTTGAGCCCCTTGAGATAAAGCTGGAAATGCCCCAGGGGGGTGCGCTGCAAACGTTCGATACGTTCACGAGCCACCAAGGCATTGCGGTGGATGCGCACGAATCGCTCGCCGAACTCATCTTCAAGTGCCTTGAGCGGCTCGTCCAGCAGCACTTCGCCGCTTTCATGGCGCAAGGTCACGTATTTATGGTCCGCGATAAAATAGACCACCTGGTTCAAGGGGATCAGCTCGATCCCCTTGCGAGTCCGCGCGCTGATATGGCTGCGCGGACCGCTGCCGCTTTCCGCAGCCGGACGCGTGAGCGCTGCCAGTTGCGTGCGGTTAGGCCGTTCTGCCTTGCGCAGCGCCTCTTCCAGAGCCTCGGCAGAAACCGGCTTGATCAAATAACCCACGGCACCGGCCTGCAACACCTCAGGAGGAAAATCGTCCCGAGTGGTACAGAACACCACCGCAGGCGGTGACTCTCGTTCGCACAGCTTTGCCGCAACCTGCAAGCCGTCCAAGCCAGGCATGCGAATGTCGAGCAGCACGATATCCGGTTTGTGGCTGTCGATAAGGGCCAATGCCTCTTCGCCATTGGTGGCGCTCGGCTCCAGGACACTGTAACCCTCGAGTTCACCGAGCGTTCGGCTCAGGCGCTCGCGGGCCAGTGGTTCGTCGTCAACGATCAGGACATTCATATTGCGCTGGATTCCTGCGTGAGTCTCGCACAAGGATAGCGTAGACAGGGGAAGTGACATCCGTCACCGCGATCCACGCTAAGACTCGTTCGAGGGCCAAAAAGTGCCGCGAGGCGGTTGCCTATCTTTACCAGCGCTTGCCGACCGATGCTCGAGGCCTGTTGTCGCACAGCGTCGCCACAGGGATTGTGATCACTCGATCTGACCAATATGAGTACCCCCCTTCTTTATGGGTGCGTCCGATGCGTCCTGGATGAAAAAGCAAAACCCCTACCGTCCACTGTAGACGGTTGCCAAGACGATATTGCTCAATCGAAAAATAACCTTGTACAAAAAACCCGCTGCAAGCCGGCAAAAAAACCTGCCGACCAGTGCCAGCGCCAGCCCTGGCAACCCTGTTATCATCCGCCGCAGCCTTCAACCGCTAATTTTTTCCAGCCGATCACGAGCGAATTCATGAGCACTGACAAGACCAATCAGTCCTGGGGCGGCCGCTTCAGTGAACCCGTCGACGCCTTCGTCGCCCGCTTCACCGCCTCCGTCAACTTCGACCAGCGCCTGTATCGCCACGACATCATGGGCTCCATCGCCCACGCCACCATGCTGGCCAAGGTCGGCGTACTGACCGATGCCGAGCGCGACAGCATCATTGATGGCCTGAAGACCATCCAGGACGAGATCGAGGCCGGCCAGTTCGACTGGCGTGTCGATCTTGAAGACGTGCACATGAACATCGAGGCGCGCCTGACCGACCGCATCGGCGTAACCGGCAAGAAGCTGCATACCGGTCGCAGCCGCAACGACCAGGTCGCCACCGACATCCGCCTGTGGTTGCGCGATGAAATCGACCTGATCCTGGCTGAGATCACTCGCCTGCAAAAAGGGCTGCTGGAGCAAGCTGAGCGCGAGGCCGAGAGCATCATGCCGGGCTTCACGCACCTGCAAACCGCTCAACCTGTAACGTTTGGGCATCACATGCTCGCCTGGTTCGAAATGCTCAGCCGCGACTATGAGCGCCTGCAGGATTGCCGCAAGCGCACCAACCGCATGCCCCTGGGCAGCGCCGCGCTGGCGGGCACTACCTACCCGATCGACCGAGAATACACCGCACAGTTGCTGGGCTTCGACGCCGTGGGCGGCAACTCGCTGGACAATGTCTCGGACCGCGATTTCGCCATCGAATTCTGCGCCGCCGCGAGCATTGCCATGATGCACCTGTCGCGATTCTCCGAAGAGCTGGTGCTCTGGACCAGCGCACAATTCCAGTTCATCGATTTGCCTGATCGCTTCTGCACCGGCAGCTCGATCATGCCGCAAAAGAAAAACCCCGACGTGCCGGAACTGGTAAGGGGCAAGAGCGGCCGAGTGTTCGGCGCGCTGATGGGCCTGCTGACCCTGATGAAAGGCCAGCCGTTGGCCTACAATAAGGACAACCAGGAAGACAAGGAACCGCTGTTCGACGCCGCCGATACGCTGCGCGATTCGCTGCGAGCCTTTGCCGATATGATCCCGGCCATCAAACCCAAGCATGCGATCATGCGTGAAGCGGCCCTGCGCGGGTTCTCCACCGCCACCGACCTGGCTGACTACCTGGTGCGCCGTGGCCTGCCGTTCCGTGATTGTCATGAAATCGTCGGCCACGCCGTGAAGTACGGCGTGGACAACGGCAAGGACTTGGCGGAGATGAGCCTGGACGAGCTGCGCCAGTTCAGCGATCAGATCGAGCAGGACGTGTTTGCGGTGTTGACCCTGGAAGGTTCGGTCAACGCCCGTGATCACATCGGTGGTACCGCACCCGCCCAGGTGAAAGCCGCAGTCGTTCGAGGCCAGGCGCTGCTCGCCAGCCGCTGACGCCTGAAAGCTTTGCGGGCAAGCCCGCCCTCATATTGGCTCTTTGGTGAACAAAGGTCTGGTTGGGGGCGGTTTTGTCCGTGGCGGGACCCTTCAGAACAGCAAGCAATCACTTCCGGGCGGAAATCTTCGCCAAAAACGCTGGCATCTCTGCGTCCCGATCCGCTGCGATCCGTTGCACGTGCGGATTCTCTCCCAACAGCTCCATCAAGGCCCTGGCAGCGGGCATATCCGCCAGCAGGTCGACATCGAACACCTTCTTGCCCACCTGCAAGACCAGCGAAAGGCTGTAGTAAAAATACAGATCAGCGATGCTCAAGCTGTCTCCCGCCACGTAGGGGGCAAACTTGCCGTGCCGGCCGAGCGACGCAAACCCAAGCGACAGCTCGCCCTTGGATTTTTCCTTGATCGCGTCGGGCACCGACATGCCGAAAAACGCCTCGGGGTAACAGGCACGCCCGGGCAGCTCGATATACAGCTCGATTTCCCGGCACAACGCCAACACCTGGCCGCGCTCGAATGGATCGGCGGGCAACAGGGCCTTGCCCGGCTGGGTCTGCTCGATGTATTCCAGGATTACGCTGGTCTCATTGATAAACCCCTGTTCGGTCTTGAGCACCGGCACCTTGCCACGAGGGCTGATGACCAGCGCTTCAGGGGTCTGGCCGCCGTAGAACTGAACCTCTTCGAAGGGAAGTCCCTTCTCCAGCAGCGCCAGCTTGACCATGTTGTAATAATTGCTGACGGAAAAACCATAGAGCTTGAGCATGACATAGCCTCCAGGCCGTGCGGGGTTGGCAGCCTTGCGTTATAGACTGCCGGCGCGTTTCGTGCCAGGCGCATCACGCCGCTGAATGCAGGTAAACTGGCGGCCTTTCCTACAGGAGCCTGCCATGAGCGAGCCAACCGATATCGACAACGACGAAGAAGAGTTCGTCGAGAACACGCTGATCCAGGCCATCGAGAACCAGATCGAAAGCGACAACCCGCCAGCGGCCAAGGCCACGTTCAACAAGTTGACCCTGGTGGGTTATGAGCGCGAAGAGATCCTCAACCTGATGGCCCATGTGCTGGCGGTGGAAATCGACGCGATCCTGGAAGAAGACCGCCCGTTCAATACCCAATGGTACGAAGCCGCCTTGCGCGCCCTCCCCGAGATGCCGCCGGAAAAAAACTGAACCGCTTTTGTGGCGAGGGAGCAAGCTCCCTCGCCATAAGAGAATCGCTTTAAACAAAAAAAGCATGACACTGATACTGGACAGCTCGGCCGAGTGCGCTCACCTTAGTGGCGCTGTCGACCCAATTCCTAGAAAGTCTGGAGTCCTTATGTCGCTTACCCCTGAGCTGGTTGCCGAACTGGAAATCCTTGCACTCTTCAACCTGGACAGTTCCCAGGAAGGCCTGAAAATTCATCAGACCGCTGCCCCCAAAGCCATCGCCGCTGCCAAGCGCCTGTTTGAAAAAGACCTGATAGACCAACCCGATGGCGGTTATCTGACCAGCCTGGGTCGTGATGCCGCGCAAAATGTGCAAACGGTCTTGACGATACTCCGCGCCGAAGAAACCGCCTGAACTTTTTCCCCTCGCCCACGGAAATCCCTTTGCATCGGGATTTCCGCAGGCGCTTAGGCTTCGCTCGTAAAAAATTCTGACGCCACATCATTTTTCAGCTTAAGAATTCCGGGGACCGGGCGCTAACCTGCCATCACCTGTGTTTTCCCACGTCGAAGCCGCGAGCCGGTTTGAGCTGACATGACCCGTAACCACGAGATACGCCCCGATCTGGACGAGGGAATCGACCGCAAGGTCCTGAGCCAATTGCGCGCGCGTTTTCTCAAGCTCAATACCGGCCGGATGGAGCGTGCCCTGGAAGGATTGTCGACCCGCCAGCAAGGCGTGCTGACGCTGCTCCCGCTGTTCTTCCACGTCAATCATCCGCTGCTGCCCGGCTACGTCTCGGGCAGCACGCCCGCCGGCTTGTCCAATTACGAGCCCGACGCCAACGTCCTCACCGAGGCGCAACGGCTGACCCGTTCGTTTTCCTACAAGCCGCGCCACGGCAGCAACCCACCGCGCCCCATTCTCGGCCTGTTCTTGATGGGCAGCCTCGGCACCCTGGCCCAGGCCGACCAGAGCGACATGGACGTATGGGTATGCCACGGGCCGGACCTGAGCGACGATGAATTGGCAGAGCTGCGCAAAAAATGCCAGCTCCTGGAAGTCTGGGCCGCTACCCAAGGCGCCGAAGCCCATTTTTTCCTAATCGACCCGTCACGCTTCGTCCGCGGCGAGCGGGACACCCAACTCAGTTCGGACGACTGTGGCACCACCCAACACTACTTGTTGCTGGACGAGTTCTACCGCACGGCGATCTGGCTAGCTGGCCGTACGCCGATCTGGTGGCTGGTGCCGGTCTACGAAGAAGAAAACTACGAGCAATACACCCATACGCTGGTCTCCAAGCGCTTCATTCGCACGGACGAAACGCTGGATCTGGGGCATCTGGCCTACATCCCGCCTGGAGAGTTCATCGGCGCCGGGCTCTGGCAGTTGTTCAAGGGCATCGAATCGCCTTATAAATCGGTGCTCAAACTGCTGCTGACCGAGGTCTACGCCAGCGAGCACCCGGACGTGCGCTGCCTGAGCCTGCGTTTCAAGCAGGCGGTGTTCGCCAATCGCCTGGACCTGGACGAGCTCGACCCGTACATGGTGGTTTACCGCCGCCTTGAGGAATACCTCATCGCCCGCGGCGAACCGGAGCGCCTGGAGCTGATACGCCGAGCGCTGTACCTGAAGGTCAATCGCAAGCTCACCGGCCAAGCTCGCAGCAGCGGCTGGCAACGCAACCTGCTGGAGCGACTGGCCCGTGAATGGGGCTGGGATCAGCGGCAACTGGCGCTGCTGGACAGCCGCAGCCAGTGGAAAGTGCGCCAGGTCAGCAATGAGCGACGAGCGCTGGTCAATGAGCTGACCTACAGTTATCGCTTCCTGACGCAGTTCGCCCGCACCGAGAAAACCGTCAGCCTGATCAACAAGCGCGACCTCAACGTCCTTGGCCGGCGGCTGTATGCGGCGTTCGAGCGCAAGGCCGACAAAGTCGAGTTCATCAACCCAGGCATCGCCCCGGACCTGGCCGAAGACACGCTTACGCTGGTGCAGGCACCGAACAAGAAAGAGCCGGGACAGAACCAGTGGGGCTTGTACAACGGCAGCCTGAACGCCTTGGAATGGGAAAATTTCGCGCCGATCAAGCGCAGCCGCGAACTGCTCGAATTGCTCACCTGGTGCCATCGCAACGGCGTGATCGACAGCAGCACCCGCCTGGCGCTGCACCCCGGCGACAGCGACCTGAGCGAGTTCGAACTGTTCAACCTGCTGGGCAGCCTGCAACAATCCATCGCCCTGCCCCTGGCCACGGTGGACGAAGAACCGCTGCTCCGCGCCAGCGTACCCAGTGAAGTGCTGATTCTGGTCAACGTCGGTGTCGACCCACTCAAGCATCACCGCGACCTGAACATCCTGATGACCACCGAGCGCACCGATTCCCTGAGCTATGCCGGGGTTCGGG
The DNA here is from genome assembly GCF_014268645.1 of Pseudomonas sp. SWRI154. Classification (NCBI taxonomy): domain Bacteria; kingdom Pseudomonadati; phylum Pseudomonadota; class Gammaproteobacteria; order Pseudomonadales; family Pseudomonadaceae; genus Pseudomonas; species Pseudomonas sp. SWRI154. The sequence goes on along the minus strand of NZ_JABWQW010000019.1, from coordinate 53,413 downwards.
AAAACCTCGTGCTGACCCTCGACCAGGTCACGCTCAATAGCTGGAACGAAGTGCTGGTCACCCGTTTCGACGGCGAACACGCCCTGCTCGACTGCTTGCGCGATTACCTCAATGACCTGCCTGCCGCACACCCCCAGCCACGCTTGCAGGTACGCTGCTTCTGTCACAACCGTGCGCAATTCATCGCGCGACGGGTCGAAGAAGTCATCGAGACCGCCCAGACCCTGCTGCTGAGCAAGCTCAACTATCGCTATCTGCTCAAGGTCCAGCAGCACTTTCACGTGTTGGAGTTGGTTCCGGGCCAAGTCAATCACGTGGCGCTGGCCAGTCTGCCAGCACTGATGGATTACCTGGGCGAAGAACTGACCGCCTACAGCCCGCTGCACCTGGACTCGATGGCGCTGGAAGATCACGACGTGGCCCTCATCCTGCCCATGGGCCAGCCCGAGTGCATCCAGGTGTTCTACCGGGTCTATGAGGAAGAAGTCGAGCTGTACGTGCTCGATGAACTCAATGCTTTATGGCAGCAGCGCTTGCCTTATCACGATGAACAAAGCCTGCTGGTGCCGCTGCAACGCTTCCTGCAATCGGTGCTCTATCGCCGCGACGCGTTGCTGCCAATGGATGCTTCCCAGCCCCCGACGCTGGAGATCCTGCATTACCAGCTACTGCCTTCGGGCACCGGACGCGCCCGACGGGTCGAAGCGCGGCAAGCGCCGCAGACACCGGTCAACAAGCCTTTTTATGACGTACAAGCGATCATCGGCAAAGCGGCGCACGGGCAGGTGCACGTCACCCTTTATTGCGATCAGCGGGAGTTTTCAGAGTTGGAACATGGCGACCAACTGTTCCGCGTGGTCGCCAGGGAAATCGTCGGCCAGCGCCGTGAGGCCGAACGCTATCGTTGCTATATCACCGACCTGGACCTCTCGGGCCTGGTGGGCGACGGCGCCTGTTCAAGTATCTTGTTCCTGCGCTACAAGGCCGACCTGGAGCGGGCGCTGAACGAGGCATTGAATCAGGTCTGACGGGGTTCAGGACGGGAAGTCACCGCCATTGGCCGGCTGGGACTCGACTTCCAGCAACGTCAGCTTCAAGGTCTTGCCACCCGGCGCCGGCCAGTCGATGTGCTGCCCCACCTTCAAGCCCAGCAAGGCACTGCCCACCGGAGCCAGGATAGAAATCCTGCCCTCGTCGGCATTGGCGTCCTTCGGGTATACCAACGTCAGGTGGTAATCCTTGCCGCTGCTTTCCTCGCGGCAGTGCACACGCGAGTTCATGGTCACGACATCGGCAGGCACTTCATCGTGGCCGACCACGGTCTCGGCGCGATCCAGTTCGGTTTGCAATGCGATCACACCCGGAAGCGTTTCATCCAGGCTGTCGATCAAGCGCTCCAGACGTTGTACGTCCAGGCGAGTAAGGGTGATGGAAGGTGCGGTCATGATCCAGGCAGACTCCTTTCTTCTGCACGAAAAAAGCAAAACCCCGCCACATAACGACGGGGTTTTCACGGGCCTCGATGAGTTGAGGCGTTGCTGGACACTACCACAGCTCAATAAATATACAACCCAAGGGATTTGCGCTTGGCCGCCTCGGCACAGATCACCCGCCGACGCTCGTCATCAGCCGAGCGCCATTCACGGATATCCTCCACGTGCCGGAAACAACCGAGGCAGACTTTGTGCTCATCCAGCTTGCACACGCTGGCGCAAGGCGACGGGACGGCGGGGCTCACGTTGCTATAGAGCGGCTTGGCTGGCCGCACCGGGGTTGGCTGAGTCACGAAATCACAGTCCTTCGAACTCAAGCTCCACGCCCGCCTGCTCCCTGACGATGCGCTCGAGCATCTCGCCCAATTGCTCTTCGCTCTTGTCACACATCCAGCGCTCGCTTTTCTTGTCGTAGTCGAAATGAAAGCCGCCGGAGACCGCCGCCAGCCACAACTGCCGCAACGGCTCCTGGCGACTGAAGATCAACTGGCTGCCGTTTTCGAACTTGACGGTCAGAACACCAGCGGAGCTTTCCAGGTCGATATCCATGTCGCTGTCTTCGAAGATATCTTCCAGCTTTTCCTGGGTCGCATCGACCAGATCGTGGAAACGGGCTTCACTCAAACTCATTGCGGCAACCTCGAAAATGTCTGCTCATGCTCAAGCGCCGCAAGATACGGACGCTTCCCGGCGATTGCAAAGGATATACCGATTGACGACAGCAGCGCCGCCGGACGGGCGCCCCGTTGCATAGGCAAGCTGACGGGTGGCCGGTATACTCCGGCGCAATTAAAGCATTTTCAAGGATTTCGCCATGAAGCGCCTGATCTCTTCCCTTGCTGCGCTCGTCGCGGTTGCCTGCCTCGTGACAGCTTGTGGTCAAAAAGGTCCGCTGTATCTGCCTGATGACAGCAAGTCTCCCGAAGAACAGGCAGAACAGGCCAAGTCGTCGCAATCCAAGTCACATTCGCACGACACCCAAACTACCTACTAAGGGACCGCCATGGACGCTTTTAACTACCGTGGCGGGGAGCTGTTCGCGGAAGGGGTTGCCCTGTCCGCGATCGCCGAACGTTTCGGCACGCCGACCTACGTCTATTCCCGTGCCCACATCGAAGCCCAGTACGGGACGTTCGCCGATGCCCTCGAGGGCATGCCGCACCTGGTCTGTTTCGCCGTCAAGGCCAACTCCAACCTGGGCGTGCTCAATGTCCTGGCGCGCCTGGGTGCCGGTTTCGACATCGTCTCCGGCGGCGAGCTCGAACGGGTTCTGGCCGCTGGCGGCAGCCCCGACAAGATCGTCTTCTCCGGTGTTGGCAAGACCCGTGAAGACATGCGCCGTGCCCTGGAAGTTGGCGTGCATTGCTTCAACATCGAGTCCACCGACGAGCTGGAGCGCTTGCAGGTTGTTGCCGCTGAACTGGGTGTCCGCGCGCCGATTTCCCTGCGCGTGAATCCAGATGTCGATGCCGGAACCCATCCGTACATTTCCACCGGCCTGAAGGAAAACAAGTTCGGCATCGCCATTGCCGACGCCGAAGACGTGTACGTGCGCGCCGCCCAACTGCCGAACCTGGAAGTGTTGGGCGTCGATTGCCATATCGGCTCGCAGCTGACCACCCTCGAACCGTTCATCGACGCTCTCGACCGCCTGCTGGCCTTGGTCGATCGGCTCGGTGATTGCGGCATCTACCTGCGTCACATCGACCTGGGCGGCGGTGTCGGAGTGCGCTATCGCGACGAAGAGCCGCCACTCGTGGCCGACTACATCAAGACCGTGCGTGAGCGCCTCGAAGGTCGCGACCTGGCGCTGATGTTCGAACCGGGTCGCTACATTGTCGCCAACGCCGGCGTGTTGTTGACCCAGGTCGAGTACCTCAAGCACACCGAACACAAGGATTTCGCCATCGTCGACGCGGCCATGAACGACCTCATCCGCCCGGCGCTGTACCAGGCCTGGATGGACGTCACCGCCGTGCGTCCTCGCGAAACCGCATCCCGCAACTACGACGTCGTCGGACCGATTTGTGAAACCGGCGATTTCCTGGCCAAGGGTCGGGAGCTGGCGCTGGAAGAAGGCGACCTGCTGGCCGTGCATTCGGCCGGTGCCTATGGGTTTGTCATGAGTTCCAACTACAATACCCGCGGCCGCTGCGCCGAGGTGCTGGTGGACGGTGATCAAGCATTCGAAGTGCGTCGCCGCGAGACGGTAGCCGAGTTGTTTGCTGGCGAAAGCCTGCTGCCGGAGTAAAACCATGCTGCTGCGTTTTACCAAGATGCACGGCCTGGGCAATGACTTCATGGTCCTCGACCTGGTCAGCCAGCACGCGCACATCCTGCCCAAGCACGCCAAGCAATGGGGCGACCGGCACACCGGTATCGGCTTCGATCAATTGCTGATCGTCGAAGCGCCGAATAACCCGGACGTGGATTTCCGATATCGGATCTTCAACGCCGACGGTTCGGAAGTCGAGCAATGCGGCAACGGTGCGCGCTGCTTCGCCCGCTTCGTGCTGGACAAGCGCCTGACCGCCAAGCGGCAGATTCGCGTCGAGACCAAAAGCGGCATCATCGAACTGGATGTGCGCAGCGACGGCCAGATCGGCGTCAACATGGGCGCTCCACGCTTGGTACCGGCGGACATTCCCTTCCAGGCACCGAGCCAGGCCCTGAGCTATCAGGTGGACGTCGACGGTACCTCGGTGGAATTGGCGGCAGTGTCCATGGGCAACCCTCATGCCGTACTGCGCGTAGACGATATCAACAGCGCGCCGGTGCATGAGCTGGGGCCGAAGATCGAGCATCACCCGCGTTTCCCTGCCCGGGTCAACGTGGGCTTCCTGCAGATCATCGACCGCCACCGCGCGCAACTGCGCGTCTGGGAACGCGGGGCCGGGGAAACCCAGGCTTGCGGCACCGGCGCCTGCGCCGCCGCAGTCGCCGCGATCAGCCAAGGCTGGATGGATTCACCGCTGCTGATCGACCTGCCCGGCGGGCGCTTGTCCATCGAATGGGCAGGCCCAGGCCAGCCGGTGCTGATGACCGGCCCGGCCGTACGCGTATACGAAGGACAAGTTCGTCTTTGAGTGAGTCAAACCCATGACCGACAAGCCACAGGTTCCAGCCCCGCAGCCCGACGAATCCCCGAGCCAGAACCCTGAAGCCGCGGCAGTGGCCGCGTATCTGGAGGCTCATCCGGACTTCTTCGTCGAGCATGAAGATCTGCTCGCAACGATGCGCATCCCCCATCGGCGCGGCGACACCGTGTCGCTGGTCGAGCACCAGATGAAAATCCTGCGCGAGCGCAATATCGAAATGCGCCATCGCCTTTCGCACCTGATGGACGTTGCTCGCGACAATGACCGACTCTTCGACAAGACTCGTCGCCTGATTCTGACCTTGATGGACGCCAGCACTCTCGAAGACGTGGTGATGGGTGTCGAGGACAGCCTGCGGCAGGATTTCCAGGTGCCTTTTGTCAGCCTGATCCTGTTTGGCGAAAACGCCATGCCGGTGGGCCGCTGGGTGACCCACGCTGAAGCGCAGACGGCCATCGGCGGCTTGCTCACGGAAAACAAAAGCGTCAGCGGCAGCCTGCGCGAACATGAGCTGGACTTTTTGTTCGGCGAAGAACAGCGCAAGCAGATCGGCTCTAGCGCCGTCGTAGCCGTTGCCCATCAAGGCGTACACGGCGTACTGGCCATCGCCAGCCGCGATCCGCAGCACTATAAAAGCTCGGTGGGCACGCTGTTCCTGAGCTACATCGCCGAAGTGACCGGCCGGGTGCTGCCACGGGTGGCCGGCTCGCTACGCTCGGTACGCTGAGATGGAGCGGCAACTGGAGGCCTACTGTGAACACCTGCGCAGTGAGCGCCAGGTGTCGCCTCACACGTTGTCGGCCTATCGCCGCGACTTGGAGAAAGTGCTGGGCTGGTGCCGGAAACAGAACATCGGCAGCTGGTCAGCCCTGGATATCCAACGCCTGCGCAGCCTGATCGCTCGCTTGCATCAACAGGGGCAATCGTCCCGCAGCCTGGCACGGCTGCTATCGGCGGTGCGCGGCTTGTATCAGTACCTCAATCGCGAAGGCCTGTGCGATCACGACCCTGCCACCGGCTTGGCACCGCCCAAGGGCGAACGCCGCCTGCCGAAGACCCTCGATACCGACCGCGCCCTGCAGCTACTGGAAGGTGCCGTCGAGGACGATTTCATGGCGCGACGGGACCAGGCAATTCTCGAGCTGTTCTATTCCTCCGGATTGCGGCTTTCAGAGCTGACGGGGCTGAACCTGGATCAACTGGACCTGGCCGATGGCATGGTCCAGGTGCTTGGCAAGGGCAGCAAGACGCGTCTGCTGCCCATCGGCCGCAAGGCCCGCGAAGCCCTCGAGCTGTGGCTGCCGCTGCGGGCGCTGACCAACCCGGCCGACGACGCGGTTTTTGTCGGCTTGCAGGGCCGGCGCCTCGGCCCGCGGGCCATCCAACTCCGCGTCAAGGCCGCCGGCGAGCGTGAGCTGGGGCAGAACCTGCACCCACACATGCTCAGGCATTCATTCGCCAGCCACCTGTTGGAATCCTCCCAGGACCTGCGTGCCGTCCAGGAACTGCTCGGCCACTCGGACATCAAGACCACCCAGATCTATACCCACCTGGATTTCCAGCACCTGGCGACGGTCTATGACAGTGCCCATCCCCGGGCCAAACGCATCAAGGGCGACGAATCATGACCATCGAGCTCATCACTTTCGACCTGGACGACACGCTATGGGACACCGCCCCGGTGATCGCCAGCGCAGAAGCGGTCCTGCGCCAGTGGCTGACCGACAACGCGCCGGACCTGGGCGATTTTCCGGTGGAGCGCTTGTGGGCGATCCGCACGCAAGTGCTCAGCGAAGAACCGGACCTCAAGCACCGCATCAGCGCACTGCGTCGGCGAGTACTGTTCCGGGCGCTGCAAGATGCCGGTTACGACCAGTGGCGTGCCTCGGAGCTGGCAGACCAGGGTTTCGAGGCGTTCCTGCATGCACGGCATCAGCTGGAGGTCTTTCCCGACGTGCAGCCGACCCTGGAAATCCTGGCCAATCATTTCGCTCTTGGCGTCGTCACTAACGGCAACGCCGACGTGCGTCGCCTGGGGCTGGCGGACTACTTCAAGTTCGCCCTGTGCGCCGAAGACATCGGCATCGCCAAGCCAGACGCGCGGCTATTTCACGAAGCCCTGCAACGGGGCGGCGCCACGGCGCAGACGGCGGTGCACGTTGGCGATCATCCGGGTGACGACATCGCCGGCGCCCAACAAGCCGGCCTGCGCGCCGTGTGGTTCAACCCGACGGGCAAAGCCTGGGACGCCGATCACGCCCCGGACGCAGAGATCCGCAGCCTGACCGAACTGCCGGGATTACTGGCAGGGTGGCATAGCCAGCGCTGAACCCACTTGTGCAGGAGTCAGCCCGAAAACTTCAGCCCATGAAAAAGCCCGCAGCGACGGCGGGCTTTTTCAGCAAGCAAGGGGCAGATACTCAGATAGGGCGGCTACCGTACTTGTTGTCAGGCTTCTTGGGCGGATCGGCGACCACGTTGGCCTCCACTTCCTGCACCTTTCCGCCCCTGGCCAGGAATTCCTCCATGGCCTTGGCGAGCGCGTCACGCTCCTTGTTCTTGGCCTCTACGCTCGGCAACTCGTCGATCGATACCGCCGCCTTGGCCTTGCCTTTGGCGGTCGGAACCGGGACATCGGCACCGTCGTCTTCAACGACGTCTTCAGCCGCCGCTTCCAGGCCTTCTTCGGCCTCGTCTTCGTCACCTACTTCGAGGTCGTCGTTTTCCAGATCATCGTCGCTCATGTTCTACCTCATGACTTGCGAAAAGCAGATTAGTTATAGCCCAGCTTCGCCATCTGTCGAAGGCTGCCAGAAAAAATTCAACATCCGCCGGCAATCAGCGGTCATGCCCCTTCACCGTGCAAGGTGGCGAGGACTTTACGGGCACCGCCATGATCACGATGCTCGCCCAGATAAACACCTTGCCAGGTACCCAACGCCAACCGTCCCGCCGTCACCGGAAGACTGAGCTGACATCCCAGCACGCTGGCCTTGAAGTGCGCCGGGAGGTCGTCCAGGCCTTCGTCGTTGTGCTCATAGTCGGCGGTTCCTTGTGGGATCAGCCGATTGAAAAATCGTTCGAAGTCTCGACGTACCGCCGGATCGGCGTTCTCGTTGATGGTCAACGAGGCCGAGGTATGTTGCAGCCACAGATGCAACAGACCGACACGACATGCCTTGAGTTCAGGCAGGCCGGCGAGCAATTCGTCCGTTACCAGATGAAAGCCCCGGGGCCTTGCCCGCAGGGTTATCAGCGTCTGTTGCCACATACAGATCTCCGCACGTTCGGCGCGCATTCTAGCGCGCTCTGGGAAAAAACAAAGGGCCTAATATTCCTGCCTCCATGTAAGTCTTTGGCGGTAGAAAAACTCATGTCGCATACGCAACAAAAGGCGTCGGAAAAACCAGCACGCCTTGTGAGCAATGACAAACTCCAGGCAAAAAAATGCCCGGCGAACCGGGCATTTTTTTACCTGTCGATTACAGGTTGTAACCACGCTCGTTGTGCTGGGCCAAGTCCAGGCCCACGGCTTCTTCTTCCTCGGAAACCCGCAGACCCATGACGGCGTCCAGGACCTTGAGGATGATGAAGGTGACGATGCCGGTGTAGACCACAGTGAAGCCTACGCCCTTGAATTGAATCCACACTTGCGCACCGATATCGGTCACGGTGCCGAAGCCACCCAGGGCCGGCGCTGCGAACACACCGGTCAGGATCGCGCCGAGGATGCCGCCGATACCATGCACGCCAAAGGCGTCCAGGGAATCGTCATAACCGAGCTTGCGCTTGAGGGTGGTGGCGCAGAAGAAGCACACCACGCCCGCCGCCAGGCCGATGACCAGGGCGCCCATCGGGCCCACTGTGCCAGCTGCAGGCGTGATCGCGACCAGGCCCGCCACCACACCCGAGGCGATGCCCAGTGCGCTTGGCTTGCCGTGGGTGATCCACTCGGCGAACATCCAGCCCAGCGCCGCGGCAGCGGTGGCGATCTGGGTTACCAGCATCGCCATGCCAGCGGTGCCGTTGGCCGCGACGGCGGAACCGGCGTTGAAACCGAACCAGCCCACCCACAGCATGGCCGCGCCCATCAGGGTGTAACCCAAGTTATGCGGCGCCATTGGCGTGGTCGGGAAACCTTTGCGCTTGCCCAATACCAGGCAGGCTACCAGGCCCGCGATACCGGCGTTGATGTGCACCACGGTGCCGCCGGCGAAGTCCAGCACACCCCAGTCCCACATCAGGCCGCCGTTGCCGGACCAGACCATGTGCGCAATCGGCGCATACACCAGGGTGAACCACACGCCCATGAAGATCAGCATGGCGGAGAACTTCATCCGCTCGGCGAAGGCGCCGACGATCAGGGCTGGAGTGATGATCGCGAAGGTCATCTGGAAGGTGATGAACACTGCTTCAGGGAACAACGCCGCCGGACCGGTAATGCTGGCCGGGGTGACGCCCGCCAGGAACGCTTTGCCCAGGCCGCCGATGAAGGAGTTGAAGTTGACGACGCCCTGCTCCATGCCGGTGGTGTCGAACGCGATGCTGTAGCCATAGATAACCCACAGGACGCTGATCAAACCGGTAATGGCGAAGCACTGCATCATCACGGAAAGAATGTTTTTCGACCGAACCATGCCGCCGTAGAACAGCGCCAGGCCAGGAATGGTCATGAACAGAACAAGAATCGTGGCCGTCAGCATCCAGGCGGTGTCGCCGGAGTTGAGGACTGGGGCTGCCGCTTCTTCTGCCATGGCCAGGCCAGGCATTGCGAAGGACAACAGGGCTCCTAGCCCTGCGAATTTACGCAGAGTCATATTGTTTTCTCCTGGGGCGTTGGGTTTGACGGCTTAGATAGCGTCGGTATCGGTTTCGCCGGTACGGATGCGAATGGCCTGTTCCAGATTGACCACAAAGATCTTTCCGTCACCAATCTTGCCGGTGTTGGCGGCCTTGGTAATCGCCTCGATGACCCGGTCGAGATCCTTGTCGTCGATAGCGACGTCGATCTTCACCTTGGGCAGGAAGTCGACCACATATTCCGCGCCACGATACAGCTCGGTGTGACCTTTCTGCCGCCCGAAGCCTTTGACTTCAGTAACGGTAATGCCCTGCACGCCGATCTCGGACAACGACTCGCGTACGTCGTCCAACTTGAACGGCTTGATGATGGCAGTGACTAGCTTCATGAAACTCTCTCCCGAATTGGTGGACTTGCCCCAGGAAAACAAACCCGACTCAAGTCTAAGCGCAGTGCCTGGCTTTGTAACGCGTCGTCGGCCCAAGTTGCCCGACTGGCGCCAGCTGACTACTCCTGACGAAACTCCCCGTTCCGCCGTTGCACTGCATTCGTCACAGCGACTGCATCAGTGCATGGGTCACCAGCCACTAAGCAGAAAGCTTGCCATCTGTGGCCAACCCCCCTGATTTCAACCCTTTACCCGCTGCGCCAACCTGCCCCGCGCCACGAACCGCAGCGATACGCACAACAACGGTGCGACGGTGCCCGGCACCGTGCGCGAAAAGCGTGCATCCGCGCCTGGCGAATTGACTATAGACGGTGCGTGATACACTGCCCGCCATCGTTTCCAGGACACCTGCCATGCTTGCGCCCAAAGACCTTCTCGACGCCCTCAGCGGCCACGCCTCCCGCCTGTTGAGCGGTGACACTCCCCTGCCGAAAAGCGAAATCGAAAGCCAGTTCAAGGCGCTGCTGCAAAGCGGCTTCAGCAAGCTGGACCTGGTGAGCCGGGAAGAATTCGACAGCCAGATGGTCGTGCTGGCCCGGACCCGGGCACGGCTGGAGAGTCTCGAAGCGAAGGTGGCCGAGCTGGAAGAGCGCCTGAATTCAACGCCGCAATAAGCAGTCAACGAGTCGCTGCCTTCTGCGACTGCCCCGGGACAAGCGTGATCGGCAACTCCAAGGCAAACAGCGCACCCTCGCCCGGCCCCGCGCTCTGCACCGTCAGGTCCCCGCCCATCTCATGGGCTGCGAGGATGCAGCTATGCAGGCCAAAACCATGGCCGTCGGGACGCGTCGTGAAACCATGCTCGAACACCCGCGTCAGATTCTCCGCGCTGATGCCCTCGCCGTTGTCCTCGACCTCTATCCGCACACGCGTGTCGTCAACGGCCTTCAGTCGCAAGGTGATGTGCGATGCTCGATCGGTGACAGAGACCAGCGCCTGCTTGGCGTTATTGATCAGGTTGACCAATATTTGCAGGACCTTGTGCTTGTCCAGCGACATCATCGGAATATCGTTGAGCTCCTGGACCAGCGTCACCTTGTGCCGCACCAGCGACACGCCACTGATACGCACCACATCTTCGACCAGCTCCCGCAACAAGCCCGGTTCGAGCACGCTGGAGTAACCGGCATAGGATTGCTGGGTCGCGACGATGTCCTTGATGTGGTCGATCCTGCGGCTCAGCTGCGTCAATTCGGCGATCATGGCTTGCTGCTCGGTCGCCAGCGCGTCGGCCAGCTTGCCGAGATAGTCCGGTAGCGCACGGCCCTTCGGATCGCTGCTGATGAAGTCGCCGAGGTCGTCCGGGTGTTCCTTCATCAACTGGACAACCTTGGCGACGCCCGGCCCCTTCGATGTATGCACCTTATCGAAGAGAACCTGGGCGGACACGTTGACACTGTTGAGCACATTGCCAACGTTATGCAGCACATTGGTGGCAATTTCCGCCATGCCAGCCCGGCGAGCTGTCGTCACCAGCTCGGCCTGAGCCTCGCGCAACTCATCGTTGACCTTGGCCAGCTGTCGCGGACTGGGAATCTTCAAGGCAGCGGGCACCAGCCGGATCAACAGGATGGCGGTGATCACAGAGGCAATGGCAGTGATCACTTTCACTAGGGCGGACAACCAATAATACGGCTGCCAGATGGTCAGGATCTCCATCACATGGCTAGTTCCGCAGGCGAGGATAAACACGCCGAACGCCGTCAGCATCCAGTCGAAAGGAACGTCCTTGCGCTTGTTGATGAAGTAAATGAGCGTAAAGGGAATGGAGACATAGCTGAGGGTGATCAAGCTGTCGGCGATCACATTGGTCCACAACAGATCCGGGCGCCACAGGTAACAATGCCCATGGGGCATGAAGCGCTTGTCGGTCAACAACGCCAACAGATCATTCATCGTCACTTCCTCGCTACGCCGTTGATCCCGCCAGATGCCTATCAGACAAATCCAGCGTAGCAGAGCCTTGGTCCACACCGTTCGTATCCAGAGAGCGCCCATCGCCTCGGTAATATTCTGCCAACATTTCCCCCTTCAACTGCCGCACCCAAGTCCTCCCCCCGGACTAGTCTTCAAGAGCCGCAGGACGCGGCTCTTTATTCATTCAAGGAACGCTTCATGTCGCTCGCCATCGTCCACAGCCGCGCCCAGGTAGGGGTGGAGGCTCCTGCCGTTACCGTTGAGGTTCACCTGGCCAATGGCTTGCCATCGCTGACCATGGTCGGCCTGCCAGAAGCCGCCGTGAAGGAAAGCAAGGATCGGGTGCGCAGCGCGATCATCAATTCGGGGCTGAACTTCCCGGCGCGGCGCATCACCCTGAACCTGGCACCGGCGGATCTTCCAAAGGACGGCGGCCGCTTCGACCTGGCCATCGCCTTGGGAATTCTCTCCGCCAGCGTGCAAGTGCCGACACTGATGCTGGACGACGTTGAATGCCTCGGGGAACTGGCCTTGTCCGGCGCCGTTCGGCCGGTGCGCGGGGTGCTGCCCGCGGCGCTGGCGGCGCGCAAGGCTGGGCGCATGCTGGTGGTGCCGCGAGCGAACGCCGAGGAAGCCTGCCTGGCGTCGGGGTTGAAGGTGATCGCCGTGGATCATCTGCTCGAAGCGGTGGCGCACTTCAATGGCCACACGCCCGTCGAGCCGTTTGTTTCCAACGGGCTGCTTTCGGCCAGCAAGCCTTATCCGGACCTGAGCGAAGTACAAGGCCAGACCGGCGCCAAGCGCGCACTGCTGATCGCTGCGGCGGGGGCTCACAACCTGTTGTTCAGCGGCCCACCTGGCACTGGCAAGACGCTGTTGGCAAGTCGTTTGCCGGGGTTATTGCCCCCGTTGGCGGAAAGCGAAGCCCTGGAGGTCGCGGCGATACAGTCTGTTGCCAGTTGCGTGCCGTTGAGCCATTGGCCGCAACGCCCGTTTCGCCAGCCTCATCATTCGGCGTCCGGGCCGGCGCTGGTAGGAGGCGGGTCCAAGCCGCAGCCGGGGGAAATCACCCTAGCCCACCATGGCGTGCTGTTCCTGGATGAACTGCCGGAGTTCGACCGCAAGGTGCTGGAAGTCTTGAGAGAGCCGCTGGAGTCGGGTTTCATCGTGGTTTCGCGGGCACGAGACCGGGTGCGCTTTCCGGCACGCTTTCAACTGGTGGCAGCGATGAACCCCTGCCCTTGTGGGTACCTTGGCGAGCCCAGCGGCCGATGTTCCTGCACGCCGGACATGGTGCAGCGTTACCGCAACAAGCTGTCCGGTCCTTTGCTGGACCGCATCGACCTGCACCTGACCGTCGCCCGGGAAGCCACGGCTCTGACCCCAAAGAGCGAACCGGGGAACGACACGGCCACCGCAGCCGAGCGGGTGGCCGAAGCCCGTGAACGCCAGCAAGCACGACAGGGTTGTGCCAATGCGTTCCTCGACCTGCCGGGCCTGCGTCGGCATTGCAAATTGTCGGCAACCGATGAAGCCTGGCTGGAGACCGCCTGCGAACGGTTGACCCTGTCGCTACGAGCCGCCCACCGCTTGCTCAAGGTCGCCCGGACCTTGGCCGACCTCGAGCAGGTAGAACGAATCAGCCGAGAGCATCTGGCCGAAGCCTTGCAATATCGGCCGGCTACGCCTTGAAAGGGCTCACGGTTTGCTCAGGTCCACCAACGGCGTCTCCCGCACCTCGATTTTTTGATCGCCCTGGATATCGTCGATGCGCTTGAGGGCCTTGTCCACGGCAACCTTGTCTGCCAGAAGGCTGTAGTGGATCTGGAATTGCTTGCGCTCTTTCGGTGCGATGGTCGGCACCAGGCCCAGTGGACGCTGGTAGCGGCGGTTATAGGAGAAACTGGTGCCCGGTTCCAGGCCGGTCACATAGCCCTGGCCTTGGGTATCGGTGTTTTTCCACAGGGAAAAAACCGGAAGCGTCCCGGTGTTGAAGCCCACCGCAACGCCGAGGCTGCCGGCCTTGTTGTGCAAGACGGTCAGCGTATCGCCCTTGGCGTCGGCGTATGGCACGACGTTATAGACCGTTTCATCGTAGTCCTTGGTGGGGGCTCGATAGGTTTGCCAGTCTTTCAGGTCGTCCTTGGCCTTGTCGTTGAATGGCGAGACTTGCTTGACCGGCGCTGCGAAGCGAGCACCCTGCTCCAGGAACGGGGTGCTGAAATTGCTGTGGTAGAGCGCCTGGTATTCCTTTGGATAATCGCCATTGTTGGTCAGCGTGTCATTAAGCGAGAACGCCACGCTGCCGGGTTCAGTGACGAGTTCGGTCTGCACCGAGAAGTCGACTTTCTTGAACGCCTGCTCCTTCAGCTCGCCTCGCAGGGTGATCGCGTAGGGCGGTTTTTCGTCGATGTGCAGCGTGACCTTGTTCGCCGGGATATTGGCCGCGCGACCGTGCAACGTCAGCAGCTCTCCGTTATCCATACCCGGATGGCCGACCCATTCGTAGCCGCAGCGGGTCACCAGCTCATTGAAACCTTCCAGCCAGCCCAGGCCGCCTCGCCCGTTGAGCTCGATGAATGCCGGGTTGACCACTTCCTTGACTGGCGAATCCCAGCCCATGCGCACATCACCGACCGAGGCTTGCAGCACATTCATGCCTCGAGTCGGGACGACCGAGAGCTTCAGGGTGCCGTTATCGATGTCGACAACGCTGACGCCTTCCTGACGACCGCCGTGCAGGGTTCGCATAGTCACGGAAAACGGCTTGTCGGTCTTGACGCCCAACTGCTGGCTGGTGATTTGCCACGGCTGGGCGGCCTTGTCGGTGTCGAGCAAAACGTAATCCCAAGCCATCGCATGGGAGGCAGCACCCAAGGCGCTGAGGGCAACGAGGAGTTTGAGCGAATTCATGAACGGAGCCTTTTCTTGGAGTTGTGCGGTTTTTATAGACTTGAAGAAACGTTTCAGCAAGCCAAAAAACAGCAACTAACCTAAAAAAGGCTTAAGCAGGAGAGAGGAGCTTTTGTGGAAGCGAGCTTGGTCGCAAACGCGGTGGGTCAGGGTGAGATGACGGCGGCCGGACTGCCGCCATTGCGAGCAAGCTCGCTCCAGCAAAAAGTGCTGGAGGAGCTTGCTCGGTACGGAACGCCTCAGCGGAACCGATCAACCTCTTTGCGCAGGTCCTGCGCCAGGGTTTCCAGTTCCTTGGCGGTGATCGCCAGGTTGGAGACCACTTCGCGCTGCTCGGTGTTGGCCATGGCAATGCTTTGCAGGTTGCTGCTAAGCAGGGTCGCGGTGCTGCTCTGTTCCTGGGTGGCCGTGGTGATCGCAGAAAATTGCTGGCCGGCCGAGCGACTTTGTTCATCGATGCGCGCCAGGGCCGTGGCCACATTGGCGTTGCGCGACAAGCCTTCCTGCATCAGCAGGTTGCCCTTCTCCATCGTACTGATGGCATTGCCGGTTTCCTGCTGGATGCTGTTGATCATGCCGGAAATTTCATCAGTGGCCTGACGGGTACGCGACGCCAGGCTGCGCACTTCATCGGCCACCACGGCAAAACCACGGCCCTGCTCGCCCGCGCGGGCAGCTTCGATGGCAGCGTTCAACGCCAGCAGGTTGGTTTGTTCAGCAATAGACGTAATCACGCCCACGATGCCGCCGATTTCCTGGGAACGCTGGCCCAGGGTGTTGATGACCGTAGCCGTACTGTTCAGTGCGCCAGCTATCTGCTCCAACGACGATGAAGCTTCGTCCATGGACGTGCGACCAATCTGGGTTTGCTGTGCGTTCTCTTGGGCCAGGCGCTGGGTATTGCCCATGTTGTCGGCAATGTTCAGGGAGGTGGCGCTGAACTCTTCAACCGCACCGGCCATGCTGGTGATCTCGCCGGACTGCTGCTCCATGCCCTCATAGGCACCGCTGGACAACCCGGACAGGGCCTGGGCACGGCTGTTGACCTCTTGCGAGGCTTTGCGGATGTGCTCGACCATGGTCGACAAGGCTTGGCTCATCTGGTTGAACGCGCGGGCCAGCTGGCCGATCTCGTCATGGCTCGACACGTTCAGGCGCACGCTCAAATCACCGGCGCCCAATGCTTCGGCCTGACGCACCAGGTCGCCCAACGGGGCCAGTTTACTGCGCAGCAGCCACATCGCTGATCCAACGGCCAGCAGCATCGCCAGCAAGCTGCCGATAGCCAGTTGCGTACCGACACTCCAGGTCACGGCACTGATTTCAGCTTTCGGCATGCTCGCCACGACGGCCCACGGCCCACCTTCGAACGGCACGGCGACGCTGTAGAACGCTTCTGCAGTATCGTCCCAGAACGCCCCTTTACCTGGCTTCTTGACCAGATTCGTGATGGTTACGGCAGCCTTGTCCAGCGCCTGCACGCCTGCTGGCGGCACCAGCCATTTGCTTTGCTCATCCAGCAGGGCCAGCGAACCGGTCTTGCCGATGCGGAAGCGCTTGAGATTCTCGAACTGCGCATTCTGCGCATCGGTGTAATCGAAGCCTACGTACAACACGGCGATGATCTTGCCGCTGTTGTCGCGCACCGGCGTGTACTGCGACATATAGAAACGCCCGAACAGCAGCGCCCGGCCGATATAGCTCTGACCGCTGATCACCGGGCCATAAGCCGGGCCTGCGCGGTCGAGCACGGTGCCGATGGCCCGTGTGCCGTCCTGTTTGCTGGCCGAAGTGCTGACCCGGATGAAATCGTCACCGCTGCGCACGAATATCGTGGCCACCCCGGCGGTCATCGTCTTGAAGTCATCGACTTCCTTGAAATTGTTGTTCAGTACTTCGCTGCCCAGGCTCAAGCCCGGGGTTTGTACGCCCGCCACAGTCACCGGTTGGTCAGGATGCACGCTCAGGCCCGCGCTGAAGCGCTTTTCGAATAGACCGGCCAGCCGCTGGGTGCTCTCGCGCAAAGTGCCATGGAATGTATTGAGCTGATCGGCCATCAGGCGAGCTTCGCTGGCTAGGTGCTCTTCACGGGTGGCAAGGTTGGCGGTGTCCAGCGAGCGCAAGGCGAAGACGGTACTGCCGGTGATCACTATCGCCAGTATCACAGCGAGGGCAAGGCCAAGCTGAGAGGCGATCCGGGCGCGAGGTTGAGACATGACGGCTCCTGGCCGAGAGATTGGGATCGTCCTGATCACGTCACACGCTCGGCTATTTTGGGTGATGGGTGTAGGCAGTCCCTTTCTGATACGAAAGTACTACCTCCACACCTTCGGCGGCGAAACCGAATACTTGAGCGATTCGGGAGGATTAATATCAAGTAGCTATCACTGGCTGCAACGGTTCAGCCAAGACGCGTCACGTCGGGAAGCTGCATGGCCGTGACCTCGCTTTGCAAGAAATCGCTGAGCCGGCGCAAACGTTCACCTCCGGGACGAGTCTTCGGCCAGACGAGGTAATAGTGCTCACCGCTGGCGACCGCCGTCGGCCACGGCAGGCTCAAGCGTCCCTGGGCGACGTCCTCGGCGACCATCAGCAAATCCCCCATGGACACGCCGTAGCCGCGCGCCGCAGCGATCATGCCCAGCTCCAGCGTGTCGAACACTTGCCCGCCCTTGAGCGAAACCTTGTCGGCCAGCCCCATGCGTTGCAGCCAGTTGCGCCAGTCACGGCGATCCGGTGTGGGATGCAGCAGTTCGGCACTGGCCAACCGCGCAAGATCCCAAGGCTGGTCGTTCAACAGGTTCGGCGCGCCGACCGGAATCAGCTCCTCGGGGAATAACAGGCTGGCTTCCCAGTCCGCCGGAAAATGCCCATTACCCAGCAGTACCGCGCAATCGAAAGGCTCGGTGTTGAAGTCCACCGAGTCGATGTCCATCCAGGCGCTGGTCAATTGCACCTCGTTGCCGGGCTGCAAGTGCCGAAAACGGCTCAGCCGCGCCAACAGCCAACGCATGGTCAGGGTCGAGGGTGCTTTCATGCGCAGGATGTCGTCTTCCCCGTGCAAGGTATGACAGGCGCGCTCCAGCGCCATGAACCCTTCTCGCACGCCCGGCAACAGCAAACGCGCCGACTCGGTCAACTGCAGGTTGCGGCCGCTGCGCTGGAACAGCCGACAGGCGAAGTGGTCCTCCAGCGTGCGGATGTGCCGGCTGACCGCGCTTTGCGTGATCGACAACTCTTCAGCAGCCCGGGTGAACGAGCTGTACCGCGCCGCCGCTTCGAATGCACGCAACGCATAAAGAGGAGGAAGACGACGAGACATGGCGAAGCTCCACGAGGGCGATATCGGCACACTAGCAGAATGTGCTCCAGCATGAGTTTTAATCATGCCAGCAATCGTATTTATCCTTTTGTGCAAACCTTCGCGAGCGCCGAGAATCGACGCTTTACTGCCTTGTTTGAACATGGAGCGTGATGATCATGCAGCATCCGGCGCGTACCGAACTCTGGGCCATCCTGCGGCTGGCGGGGCCGTTGATTGCCTCGCAGTTGGCGCACATGCTGATGGTGCTGACCGACACCCTGATGATGGCGCGCCTGAGTCCCGAAGCCCTGGCCGGCGGCGGGCTCGGGGCGGCCACTTATTCGTTCGTATCGATTTTCTGCATCGGCGTGATCGCGGCGGTGGGTACATTGGTCGCGATTCGCCAGGGCGCCGGCGATATTGAAGGCGCTACCCGGCTGACCCAGGCCGGATTATGGCTGGCCTGGTTGATGGCGCTGGTGGCGGGTTTGCTGCTGTGGAACCTCAAGCCAGTACTGCTGATGTTCGGCCAGACCGAAACCAACGTGCTGTCCGCCGGCCAGTTCCTGCTGGCGCTGCCGTTCGCCCTGCCCGGCTACTTGAGCTTCATGGCGTTGCGCGGTTTCACCAGTGCCATCGGCCGGGCCACACCGGTCATGGTGATCAGCCTCGGCGGCACGGTGGCCAACTTCCTGCTCAATTACGCGCTGATTACCGGTATGTTCGGCCTGCCAAGGCTCGGCTTGATGGGGATCGGCCTGGTAACGGCCATCGTCGCCAACTGCATGGCCCTGGCGCTCGCCTGGCATATCCATCGCCACTCGGCCTACCGTGCCTATCCATTGCTCAAAGGCCTGTCACGGCCCAATCGCCAGTACCTCAAGGAGCTGTGGCGCCTGGGCCTGCCGATTGGCGGCACCTACGCGGTCGAAGTCGGTTTGTTCGCGTTCGCCGCGCTGTGCATGGGCACGATGGGCAGCACGCAATTGGCGGCGCACCAGATCGCTCTGCAGATCGTCTCGGTGGCGTTCATGGTCCCGGCGGGCATGTCCTACGCCATCACCATGCGCATCGGCCAGCACTACGGCGCCGGACAGCTGCCAATGGCGCGCCTGGCCGGGCGAGTCGGGATCGGCTTTGGCGCGGCCGTCATGCTGGCCTTTGCCATGGTGTTCTGGCTGTTGCCGAACCAGCTGATTGGCCTGTTCCTGGACCACAACGACCCGGCGTTCCGAGCCGTCATCGACCTGGCGGTCAGTCTGCTGGCCGTGGCGGCGTGGTTCGAGCTGTTCGATGGCACGCAAACCATTGCCATGGGCTGCATCCGTGGCTTGAAGGACGCCAAGACCACGTTCCTGGTGGGTTTGGGTTGCTATTGGCTGATCGGCGCACCGGCCGCCTGGTGGATGGCCTTCCATCTGCATTGGGGACCGACCGGCGTTTGGTGGGGCCTGGCCCTGGGGCTGGCCTGCGCGGCGGTGAGCCTGACGTTGGCGTTCGAGTGGAAGATGAAGCGGATGATGCGCAGTGAGCCTGGGCAACAGGATTTCGAGGCCATCCAGGCCAAGTGAAATCCAACGAAGATTGCTTCAGCTTCCGGCTTCCTGGACTGCCTGGCCACCTTCGAACGTCAGGTACTCGACCAATTCGGGTAATGGCAACGGTTTGCTGATCAGGAAACCCTGCACCTGATCGCAACCGAAACCCCGGAGCAAGTCCAGTTGCTCCGGGGTTTCGACGCCTTCGGCCACCACCTCCAGGTTGAGGTTATGGGCCAGGTTGATCATCGCGTGCACCAGCTTGCGATTCTCTTCGCGCTGCTCCATGCCGCCGACGAAGCTCTTGTCGATCTTGAGCAAGGCGATGGGCAGGCTATTGAGGTGCACGAACGAGGAAAATCCGGTACCGAAGTCATCCAAGGAAAAGCGCACCCCCAGCCGACCCAGGGCGTCCATGGTCTGCTTGACCAGGTCGCTGCGGCGCATGACCGCGGTTTCGGTGAGTTCGAACTCCAGCCACTGGGCCTCGACACCCCGCTCGGCGATCAATCGGCTGAGGGTCGGCAACAGCTGGCTGTCCTGGAACTGCCGGAACGACAGGTTTATCGCCATGTGCAACGGCGCCAATCCTCGCTCGCGCAGGGCCTGCATGTCCCGCAACGCCCGGGAGATTACCCAGTAACCCAACGGCACGATCAAGCCGCTCTGCTCGGCCAGCGGCACGAACTCGCTCGGCGGCAATAATCCGCGCTCACCATGACGCCAGCGCACCAGGGCCTCAAGACCTACGATCGTCCCGTCCGCAAGATTCAACCGGGGTTGGTAATGCAACTCCAGCTCGTCGCGGCGCAGCGCCCGGCGCAATTCGCTTTCCAGATCGGCGAGGCTGCGGGCATTGCGATTGATGCGCTCGTTGAAGATATGAAAGGTGCAGCCTTGCGTGCTCTTGGCCTGCTGCATGGCGATATGGGCGTGCCACATCAGCGGGTCGGCACCGGCCTGTGCCCGGGAGTGGGCGATACCCAGGCTGCAACCGATCAACAGGCTTTCGCCGTCAACCCAGTAAGGCTCGGCCATGGCTTCGATGATGCGCTCGGCCATCCATTCCGCTCGCTGGGGTGCGCGGCGGGTGTCGATCAGCAAGGCGAACTCGTCGCTGCCCAGCCGCGCCAGTTGATCCCCGGCCTCAAGTGACCCCTTGAGACGCGAGACCACCTGCAGGATCAGACGGTCCCCGGCCTGGTGGCCTAGCGCGTCGTTGGCGTGACGAAAGTTGTCGAGGTCCAGGTGACCGAGCGCCAGGCCACGGCCATCATTTTCGGCCAGGCGCGCCGCCAGCAAGGTCTGGAAGCCCTGGCGGTTGGCGATGCCCGTCAGCGGGTCCTGCTCGGCGAGTCGTTGCAAGGTGTTTTCCAGCACGCCACGCTCTCGCACGTGTCGCAGGCAACGACGCAACGTCGCCTCATCCAGCACATCACGCACCAGCCAGTCACTGACGCCATCCGGCGGGGTCGACGGCTCGTGCTCAAGCAAGAGGACCGTTGGCAGACGGCAGCGACCGGGCGCAGGCTGCAAGCTCGCAACAGTCAGCAGCACCGCGTTGCGGTTGTCCTCAAACAGGCTGCTGACCGACTCCCAGCTCGGGGCACTGATCAACACGACCGAGGGCCCCATGGGCGCCAGGCACTCGCGCAATATCGCTGACCACTCAGGCGTTTCGGCCAACAACAGCAAACGCAAGGGTTCGACAGGCGTAGACAAGCTGACTCCCTAGACTCTGCAAGGTGGTAGGCGCGGGGCATTATGACTCGCCAATGGGCAATCACCAATGCCAATGGTTCTCAAACACAAGCTTTTAACGCTTTTCGCAACTGGAAAACGAACGTTAGACCTAAATCCCGTCCGCATCCTGAGCGAAAGTAACAAAAGCGGCAAATAGAGATGACGTTCAGCGTCACAAGTCGGACAGGGCAGCACAATTCTGCGAGCCTGTTAAAATGCCGGCCCATTTCGCAAACGACTCCTGAACCCTGTCATGTCCCGACTCAATCCCCGGCAGCAAGAAGCCGTGAACTATGTCGGCGGCCCTCTTTTGGTGCTCGCCGGTGCAGGCTCCGGCAAGACCAGCGTGATCACCCGCAAGATCGCGCACCTGATCCAGAATTGCGGCATCCGCGCCCAGTACATCGTCGCCATGACGTTCACCAACAAGGCCGCCCGGGAAATGAAGGAGCGGGTCGGTGGCCTGTTGCGCGCCGGCGAAGGCCGCGGCCTGACGGTCTGCACCTTCCACAACCTGGGCCTGAACATCATCCGCAAGGAACACGCGCGACTGGGCTACAAACCGGGCTTCTCGATTTTCGACGAGACAGACGTCAAGGCCTTGATGACGGACATCATGCAGAAGGAATATTCGGGCGACGACGGCGTGGACGAGATCAAGAACATGATCGGGTCCTGGAAAAATGACCTGGTCCTGCCTCCCGAAGCCCTGGAGAACGCCCGCAACCCCAAGGAACAGACCGCCGCCATCGTCTACGCCCACTACCAGCGCACCCTCAAGGCGTTCAACGCGGTGGACTTCGACGACCTGATCCTGTTGCCGGTCAAGCTGTTCCAGGATCACGCAGACATTCTCGAAAAATGGCAGAACAAGGTGCGCTACCTGCTGGTGGACGAATACCAGGACACCAACGCCAGCCAATATTTGCTGGTGAAGCTGCTGATCGGTAAGCGCAACCAGTTCACCGTGGTGGGCGACGACGACCAGTCGATCTATGCCTGGCGCGGCGCACGTCCGGAAAACCTGATGCTGCTCAAGGACGACTACCCCTCGCTGAAAGTCGTGATGCTGGAGCAGAACTACCGCTCCACGAGCCGCATCCTGCGCTGCGCCAACGTGCTGATCTCCAACAACCCCCACGAATTCGAAAAGCAGCTGTGGAGCGAAATGGGCCACGGCGACGAGATCCGCGTGATCCGTTGCCGCAACGAAGACGCCGAAGCCGAGCGCGTGGCCATGGAAATCCTCAGCCTGCACCTGCGTACGGACCGGCCATACAGCGACTTTGCGATCCTCTATCGCGGCAACTACCAGGCCAAGCTGATCGAGCTGAAGTTGCAGCATCACCAGATCCCCTATCGCCTGTCGGGGGGTAACAGCTTCTTCGGACGCCAGGAAGTGAAGGACCTGATGGCCTACTTCCGCCTGATCGTGAACCCGGACGACGATAACGCCTTCCTGCGAGTGATCAACGTGCCACGGCGGGAGATCGGTTCGACCACGCTGGAAAAACTCGGCAACTACGCCACCGAGCGCAAGATCTCAATGTACGCCGCCACGGATGAAATCGGCCTCGGCGAGCACCTTGATAGCCGCTT
The DNA here is from genome assembly GCF_014268645.1 of Pseudomonas sp. SWRI154. Lineage (NCBI taxonomy): Bacteria > Pseudomonadati > Pseudomonadota > Gammaproteobacteria > Pseudomonadales > Pseudomonadaceae > Pseudomonas > Pseudomonas sp. SWRI154. The sequence continues at coordinate 30,559 of NZ_JABWQW010000019.1, read as the reverse complement.
CACCGACCGCCTGGCGCGCTTCAAGCGCTTCATGGACAAGGTCCGCGAGCAGTGCGCCGGGGAAGACCCGATCTCGGCGCTACGCAGCATGGTCATGGACATCGACTATGAGAACTGGCTGCGCACCAACAGCTCCAGCGACAAGGCTGCCGACTACCGCATGAGCAACGTCTGGTTTTTGATCGAGGCGTTGAAGAACACCTTGGAAAAAGACGAAGACGGCGACATGACCGTCGAAGACGCCATCGGCAAGTTAGTGCTGCGGGACATGCTCGAGCGCCAGCAGGAAGAGGAAGAAGGCGCTGAAGGCGTGCAGATGATGACCCTTCACGCCTCCAAGGGCCTGGAATTCCCTTACGTGTTCATCATGGGCATGGAAGAAGAAATCCTGCCGCACCGTTCCAGCATCGAGGCCGACACCATCGAAGAAGAACGGCGCCTGGCCTACGTCGGGATTACCCGGGCACGCCAGACGCTGGCCTTTACCTTTGCCGCCAAGCGCAAGCAGTACGGCGAAGTGATCGACTGCGCGCCGAGCCGCTTTCTCGATGAGCTGCCGCCGGACGACCTCGCCTGGGAAGGCAACGACGACACGCCGACGGAAGTCAAAGTCGTTCGCGGCAACAGTGCCCTGGCGGATATACGCGCGATGTTGAAGCGCTAGAATCAATTATTTTTCACTGACTTCAGGCGCTGACGCGTCATCAGAGGAGGCTTCATGGAAGCCCTGCAGCAGAAAATTCGTGAACAAGGCATCGTGCTTTCCGATCAGGTCCTGAAAGTCGACGCTTTCCTGAACCACCAGATCGACCCGCAATTGATGAAGTTGATCGGCGACGAATTTGCCGCGCTGTTCAAGGATTCGGGCATCACCAAGATCGTCACCATCGAAGCCTCGGGCATTGCCCCGGCGATCATGACCGGCCTGAACCTCGGCGTACCGGTAATCTTTGCCCGCAAGCAGCATTCCCTGACCCTGACGGAGAACCTGCTCTCGGCCACCGTGTACTCATTCACCAAGAGAACCGAAAGCACGGTAGCCATCAGCCCGCGGCACCTGACCAGCAGCGACCGCGTGCTGATCATCGATGACTTCCTGGCTAACGGCAAAGCCTCCCAGGCGTTGATTTCCATCATAAAACAGGCCGGCGCGACCGTTGCCGGACTGGGCATCGTGATCGAGAAATCGTTTCAGGGAGGCCGCGCGGAACTGGATGCCCAGGGCTATCGCGTCGAATCCCTGGCGCGGGTGAAATCGCTGGCGGGTGGGGTCGTGACCTTTATCGAATAATCCCTGGTTACTGAACGGTCGCCTTGAGCCCCGCAAGCAACAAGCGCTGGGACAGCTCCTCCTTCAGGCCCTCAGGGTTCGTCAACTGCATCCGCTCCAGATGCCCGGCATACTCCCAAGGCTGCGGCGCATCGAGCGCGGCTTTGCCAAGTTCCAGGATTTCGGTGAGCTTGAACTTGCTTTTAAGCCAGTTCAGCGCCCGCAGCAAATCGCGCTCCAGCCCATCGAAATCGCAGCCCAACGGGTACTCCGGAAACAGATTCGGATGCCGCGCCTGGATCGCCTGCAAACGCTCCGACGTGTTATCGGCGAAACGCGGATCGAGACGAAAGTCCTTCGGCAGTTTGCCGGCGCTTTGTGCCTGCTCGATCAGTCCAGGCTGGAAGCGGGAATCGCTGATGTTCAGCAATGCCTCGATCACGGCGGCGTCGGTCTTGCCGCGCAGGTCAGCGATGCCGTACTCGGTCACCACCATGTCCCGTAGGTGCCGGGGAATTGTGCAGTGGCCGTACTCCCAGACGATATTCGAACTGACCACGCCCCCGGATTCGCGCCAGCTGCGCAAGAGCAGGATCGAGCGGGCCCCTTCCAGCGCATGCCCCTGGGCAACGAAGTTGTACTGGCCGCCCACACCACTGAGCACCCGCCCGTCCTCCAACTGGTCAGCCACCCCGGCGCCCATGAGCGTCATGGTGAAGACGGTATTGATGAAACGCGCATCGAGTCGCTGCAAGCGCTTGAGTTGCTCTTGGCCGTACAGCTCGTTGATGTAGCTGATACGGGTCATGTTGAATTCGAAGCGCCGGTTCTGCGGCAGCTCGCGCAAGCGCTCATAGAAGCTGCTCGGGCCGAGGAAAAACCCGCCATGAATGCAAATGCCGTCAGGTTGCGCCGCCTCGTCGAGAGTCCCTGCGTTGGCCTGTTCCTGGGTCGGTTCGTCGGGATAGACCTTGCGCCGGATGATCCCGGCCTCCGCCAACACCAGCAGACCGTTGACGAACATTTCGCTGCAACCGTAAAGCCCCTTGGCAAACGGCTCGACCCCACCCTCGCGCTCGATCAACTGTGCCCACTGGCTGAGGTTCACGTCGGCGAGCAGAGCCTGGTAACCGGCGTTATCGGCCTGACGCGCCAACAACGCCGCGGTCAACGCATCGCCCATCGAGCCGATGCCGATCTGCAGCGTACCGCCGTCGCGCACCAGGGCGCTGGCGTGCAGGCCGATCAAATGGTCCTGGAACCCCACCGGCATGTTCGGCGTGGAGAACAGCGTGTGGCTGTCCTTTTCATCGATCAGCAGGTCGAAGCCGTCGATGCCGATTTCCGCGTCGCCCGGCATGTAGGGTAAATCGCTGTGGACCTGCCCCACCATGAGAATGGTTTCCCCCGCCTCGCGCCGCTTGGCGATCATCGGCAAGAGGTCCAGGGTAATGTCCGGGTTGCAGCTCAGACTCAGGCGATCCGGATGTTCCGGGTCGCTGGCCACCAGCTGCGCGATCAGGTTCAGGCCGGCCGCGTTGATGTCCCGGGCCGCGTGGCTGTAGTTGCTGCTGACGTAGTCCTGCTGGGCGGATGCACTGTGCAACAGACTGCCCGGTTGCATGAAGAATTGCTGGACGCGGACGTTCGCCGGCAGGCTGTCGCGCTGCAGGTCGGCGAGGTAATCAAGCTCGGGGTAGTCGCCGAAGACCCGTTCGACAAAGGGCTCGAGGAAGCGCTTCTGCAACCCGTCACCGAGGTTCGGCCGGCCCAGGCTCAGCGCCGTATAGATGGTCAGCTGCCGCTCGGGCAGTTGCGCGATGCGCCGGTACAGCGCGTTGGCGAACAGATTGGGCTTGCCCAGCCCGAGGGGCATGCCGAGGTGGATATGCGCGGGAAGGCGCTCGAGCACGTCATCCACCGCCTGTTCGATTGAACACAACTGAACCATCCGACCCTCCGGGACATTCCATGAATGTGGGTTGGACCGAGCTTGCCGACTCTTGGTTGCGATGAACAGCCTCGAAAAAAAACCAGATGCAAAAAAGCCGCTCGTAAGCGGCTTTTTTGTGAAAGATGTTGGCGTATTACAGGCCAGACATCTCTTTGATAGCACCCTTGAGTTCTTCATCGGTGCAATCGGCGCAGGTGCCCTTAGGCGGCATGGCGTTCACGCCGGTGATAGCCTTGGCCAGGATGCCGTCGAGACCGCCTTGATGATCGGCGCGCTCTTTCCAGGCAGCCTTGTCGCCGATTTTCGGCGCGCCCAGCAGGCCGGTGCCGTGGCAAGCGTTGCAATGTTTGGCGATGACATCTTTGGGCGCCTTGGCACCACCGGCGCCGCCAGCCGAGGCCACGACTTCCATACCCTTGCATTCCTTGCCCTGAACGCAAACCTGGCCAACGGGTTCGAGGCGCTTGGCGATTTCGTCGTTAGGCGCCGCTTGAGCGCTCGCAGCCCATAGGGCCAATACGGTTGCTGGTGCAGCCAGCATTTTCATAATTAGGTTCACGCGTACACCCTCAATGGTGGCTAGTCACGCCTGCGGCCACGGTTTGCAGGCGGGCGCAAGTATAGCGGTAAGCCTGTCACTCTGAAACAACCCCAAAGTCGCAAGGGTCTTGTTCGTCACGACAGCCCAACATGCGGGCGCCTTTGCCATCCGGGCTTGGCGCCTCTTCGATTAGAAATTGGCCGGTGTGGCTGCGCTGATCAGTCGCGCCGGCGCATCGAACGGATTGCGAAAACGGTGAGGCTTGGTGCTTTCAAAATAGTAGCTGTCGCCTGCCTCGAGCACGAAAGTTTCGGCACCGACCACCAGCTCCAGCCGACCTTCCACCAGAATCCCGGTTTCCTCGCCTTCGTGGGTGAGCATCTCGTCACCGGTGTCGGCGCCTGGCGGATAGATTTCGTTCAAAAAGGCAATCGCCCGGCTTGGATGTGCCCTACCCACCAACTTCATGGTCACGGCGCCGTCGGAGATGTCGATCAGTTCGTTGGCTTTATAGACGATCTGGGTCGGTTTCTCCTGGAGGATTTCTTCGGAGAAAAACTCGACCATGGACATGGGAATCCCGCCAAGGACCTTGCGCAGCGAGCTGATCGAGGGGCTCACGCTGTTTTTCTCGATCATCGAAATGGTGCTGTTGGTGACACCCGCGCGCTTGGCGAGTTCACGCTGGGAAAGGCCTTTGAGTTTACGAATGGATTGCAGTCGTTCACCGACGTCCAATGCTGGAGCCTCCAGGGAATCAGGTTGTGTGGAAAGTGAGCGTTATCATGGCGACAGCGTTCAGTATTTACAACACCTTGGCCCGAATCCTGTGCGGCGAAGCGACTTTCGGTAGGCTGCGTTTTGCCTCAGGCCCCGGAATAGAGCCGTGGCACACGCCGCAGGTTGCAGAAAATCTGGTAGGGAATGGTGTCGGCGGCCTTCGCGACATCGCTGGCGAGGATGTTTTTGCCCCACAGCTCCACAGTCGAGCCGAGCCCGGCCTGAGGAATATGGGTCAGGTCCACGCACAGCATGTCCATCGACACTCGTCCGACCAGCTGGCTGCGCTGGCCATCCACCAGGACCGGCGTACCGTTTGGCGCCTGGCGCGGGTAGCCGTCGGCATAGCCCATGGCAACCACGCCGACCCGGGTCGGTTGCGCCGTCACAAAGCGAGCGCCGTAGCCCACCGGCTCGCCGGCGGGAAGCTCGCGCACGCTGATGATCCTCGATTCCAGTGTCATGACCGGTTGCAGGCGCGAAGCCACGGCATTGGCCTCCTCGAACGGCGTCGCGCCGTACAGCATGATGCCCGGCCTCACCCAATCGCTCGGTATTTGCGGCCAACCCAGGACCGCCGGCGAATTGCGCAGGCTGACCTCGGCCGCCAAGCCCTGGCGGGTCTGCTCGAACACTGCCAGTTGTTGCAGGCTGCTGGGGTCATGCAACTCGTCAGCGCGGGCGAAGTGGCTCATCAGGACGATCTTCGCCACCTTGCCGCTCGCCAACAGGCGACGATACGCCGCCTGATAGTCGGTCGGGTGCAATCCAACCCTATGCATTCCCGAATCGAGCTTGAGCCAGACCGTGATCGGCGCGCCCAATGTTGCGCGTTCAATCGCTTCGAGCTGCCACAACGAATGCACCACGCACCAGAAATCGTGCTCGACGATCAACGGCAGTTCATCGGCCTCGAAGAACCCCTCCAACAGCAGGATCGGCCCGGCAATCCCACCGGCCCGCAGCTCCAGGGCTTCTTCGATGCAGGCCACGGCGAACCCGTCGGCCGTTTCCTGCAAGGCCTCGGCGCAGCGCACCGCGCCATGCCCATAGGCGTCCGCCTTGATCACGGCAAGGGCCTTGGCCCCGGTAACTTCGCGGGCCAGTTGGTAGTTGTGACGCAAGGCTTGGAAATCGATCAGGGCGCGGGCAGGACGCATGGCGGCAGGCTTCTAGGCGGTCAGAAATAAAAAATCCGGCGCGGGCTGGCAGGGTGGACCACCCACAGCGCCGGGAGAGGGATCGTTTGGCCGGTATTAAGGCAGCGCAGCCACGACGGACAGCTCCACCAGGATCTCTGGCTCACACAGCTTGGCCTCCACCGTGGCCCGGGCCGGGGCGACGCCTTTGGGTAACCATTGGTCCCAGACGGCGTTCATGCCTTCGAAGTGGGCCTCGATGTCCTTCAGGTAGATCGTCACCGATAACAGTCGCGTCTTGTCGGTCCCGGACAGGTCCAGCAAGCGCTCGATATTGGCCAGGGTTTCGCGGGTCTGCTGTTCAATACCGCCGCTCATGTCGTCGCCGACCTGCCCGGCCAAATAAACGGTGCCGTTGTGCAGGACGACCTGACTCATGCGGTCATTGGTGAGCTGGCGCTGTATTGACATGTTTCGCGGTCTCCTGAGGTTTGCTGCCATAACGGGAAATATCGAGGCCTTCGGCGCTGATCTGCGGCTTTTTCTTCGCCATCAGATCCGCCAGCAAGCGACCGGAACCGCACGCCATGGTCCATCCGAGGGTGCCGTGGCCGGTATTGAGGAACAGGTTCTTGAACGGTGTGGCGCCGACGATCGGTGTGCCGTCCGGGGTGGTCGGACGCAGGCCGGTCCAGAAGCTGGCCTGGGCCAGATCGCCGCCCAGAGGATAAAGGTCGTTGACGATCATCTCCAGGGTTTCACGCCGGCGCGGATTGAGCGAGAGGTCAAAACCAGCAATTTCCGCCATGCCGCCGACGCGAATGCGGTTGTCGAAACGGGTGATAGCGACCTTGTAGGTTTCGTCGAGAATCGTCGAGGTCGGTGCCATCGCCGGGTCGGTGATCGGCACGGTCAGCGAATAACCCTTGAGCGGGTATACCGGCGCACGAATACCCAGCGGCTTGAGCAATTGCGGCGAGTAGCTGCCCAGGGCGAGGACGTAACGGTCGGCGGTTTCCAGCTTGCCGTCGATCCAGACGCCGTTGATGCGATCACCGGCAAAATCCAGGCGCTCGATGTTCTGGTCGAAGCGGAACTGCACGCCGAGCTTCGCAGCCATTTCCGCCAGGCGCGTGGTAAACATCTGGCAATCGCCGGTCTGATCGTTAGGGAGGCGCAAAGCACCGGCCAGGATGTCGGTGACGTTGGCGAGGGCCGGCTCGACCCGGGCGATACCTTCACGATCGAGCACTTCGAACGGCACGCCAGACTCTTTCAGCACCGCGATGTCTTTCGCCGCGCCATCGAGCTGGGCCTGGGTGCGGAACAACTGTGTAGTCCCCAGGCTGCGCCCTTCGTAGGCAATACCGGTTTCGACACGCAACTCGTCAAGGCAATCGCGGCTGTACTCGGACAGGCGGACCATGCGCTCCTTGTTGATCGCATAACGATTGGCGGTGCAGTTACGCAGCATCTGCGCCATCCACAGGTATTGGTCGATGTCGGCGGTGGCCTTGATCGCCAGCGGCGCGTGGCGCTGCAACAGCCATTTGACCGCCTTGAGCGGCACGCCCGGCGCGGCCCACGGCGAGGCGTAACCTGGCGATACCTGGCCGGCGTTGGCGAAACTGGTTTCCATGGCAGGCGCCGGCTGACGGTCGACCACCACTACTTCAAACCCGGCACGGGCCAGATAGTAAGCACTGACGGTACCGATGACGCCGCTACCCAAGACCAGAACGCGCATGTTGAAGCCCTCATCGCGGATAACCGCTGACGTTTGTTATACAAAGCCGTATTGAGCGCAGTGTAAAAAAGATCAGGCAGTGCTTTTCACTATATAAATGCCTATATTTGGCGAGAATTCTCGGCAAAAACCCTTTTCACGGAGGCACATCACCTGTGCGTACCAATACCCAGACCAAGCGCGAGCTGGACAAGATCGACCGCAACATCCTGCGCATCCTCCAGGCGGACGGGCGAATCTCCTTCACCGAGTTGGGCGAGAAGGTCGGCCTCTCCACCACACCCTGTACCGAGCGGGTGCGGCGCCTTGAGCGCGAAGGGATCATCATGGGCTACAACGCCCGGCTCAACCCGCAGCACTTGAAGGGTAGCTTGCTGGTGTTCGTCGAGATCAGCCTGGACTACAAGTCTGGCGATACGTTCGAAGAGTTCCGACGCGCGGTGCTGAAGCTGCCTCACGTGCTGGAATGTCACTTGGTGTCGGGGGACTTTGATTATCTGGTGAAAGCGCGGATTTCCGAAATGGCCTCGTACCGCAAGCTGCTGGGCGACATCCTGCTCAAGTTGCCCCACGTTCGAGAGTCCAAGAGCTACATCGTGATGGAGGAAGTTAAGGAGAGCCTGAACCTGCCGATTCCGGACTGAGCGCGTCTAGACCAACACCTGCCGGGTACTCGCCATGTATTCATGGATCTGCTTCTCGATCCGCGGATGAATCAACTCCACCGGCCTGCGCCCATTGGGGCACGGCAAGGTCGCCGTAGTGCCGAACAGCCGGCAGATCAAGGGTCGCTCGTCGTACACCGTGCAACCGTTCGGCCCCAGGTGCACACAGTCGAGCGCTTCCATGGCGGCGTCCTGTTCGGCGCGGGTCTTGCGCGGCAGGCGAGCCATTTCCTCAGGCGAGGTGGTCACCGGTCCGCAACAGTCATGGCAGCCCGGCACGCACTCGAACGTAGGAATCTGCTGACGTAGCGTGCGGATTTTTTGACTGTTGCAGCTCATCGAGGCGATACCGAGTCGGGACAGCCCTGGATTCTGCCTTAAAAGCCACAGGCCAGACAGCGCCAGGCGACCGGTGTTGCTCACGGTCGAATCCACGGCTTATGCTCCGTAAAATTTCTCAAACACAACAATCAGGATTACGCACATGAACGCCCGTGTTCAGCAACCTGTCCCGAGCCACGCGCACGCCGCCTCTTACTACGCCGCCAGCAGCCTGCCGCAGCCGGACCATCCGGTGTTGCAAGGCGAGTTGGTGGCGGATGTCTGCGTGGTGGGCGGCGGGTTTTCCGGGTTGAACACCGCGATCGAATTAGCCGAACGCGGCATGAGCGTTGTCCTGTTGGAAGCACACAAGATCGGCTGGGGCGCCAGCGGGCGTAACGGCGGCCAGCTGATTCGCGGCGTTGGCCATGGTCTCGGCCAGTTCGCCCCGATCGTTGGCGCCGACGGCGTCCGCCAGATGAAACTGATGGGGCTCGAAGCGGTGGAAATCGTCCGCCAACGGGTCGAGCGTTTTCAGATTGCCTGTGACCTCACCTGGGGTTACTGCGACCTCGCCAATAAACCCGGTGACTTGCAAGGCTTCGCCGAAGAGGCCGAGGAGCTGCGCAGCCTGGGTTATCGCTACGAAACCCGGCTGTTGCAGGCCGATGAGATGCACAGCGTGGTGGGCTCGGATCGCTACGTTGGCGGCCTGATCGACATGGGCTCGGGTCACCTGCATCCGCTTAATCTGGCGCTGGGCGAAGCGGTCGCGGCGCAGCAATTGGGCGCCCGGCTGTTCGAACGATCGGCCGTCGTGCGCATCGATTATGGTCCGCAGGTCAACGTGCACACCGAGCAAGGCTCGGTCCGCGCCAAGACGCTGGTGCTGGGGTGCAACGCCTACCTCAACGGCTTGAACCCGGAACTGAGTGGCAAAGTGTTGCCCGCCGGCAGCTACATCATCGCCACCGAACCCTTGAGCGAAGCCCAGGCACAGGCGCTATTGCCGCGAAACATGGCGGTCTGCGACCAGCGGGTGGCCCTGGATTACTACCGGCTTTCGGCGGACCGTCGCTTGTTGTTCGGCGGCGCCTGTCATTACTCCGGTCGCGACCCGCAAGACATTGGCGCTTATATGCGTCCGAAGATGCTCAAGGTATTCCCGCAATTGGCGGACGTGAAGATCGACTACCAATGGGGCGGGATGATCGGCATCGGCGCCAACCGTTTGCCGCAGATTGGCCGATTGAAAGATCAACCGAATGTGTATTACGCCCAGGCCTATTCCGGTCACGGCGTGAATGCCACGCACCTGGCCGGCAAACTGTTGGCCGAAGCCATCAGCGGACAGCAAGGCGGTGGGTTCGACCTGTTCGCCAAGGTGCCGCACATGACGTTCCCGGGCGGCAAGTATTTGCGTTCCCCCCTGCTCGCGCTGGGGATGTTGTGGCATCGGTTGAAGGAGTTGGTTTAACCAAGACCGTGGCGAGGGAGCTTGCTCCCGCTGGGTTGCGTGGCACCCTCAGATTTTGCGGTCGCTTCTCAACCGAGCGGGAGCAAGCTCCCTCGCCACAGGGTTTCGCACTCATTTTTCCCAAACTTCAAAGCCGCCAGAACGGCTTGAGGCCTTCTGCCCGGGCCTGCTCCCGGGTCAGCCCGATGTCTTGCAACTGTTCGGGTGTGAGCTCCAACAACGCTTTGCGTGTATGCAGGCGATGCCAGAACAGGCCCCAGCGACTCAGGCCGGACGGAGCATTGCGCAACATTGCCTCACGCAGCCCCTTTTCCTGCCCTGCCACCAGTTCCTGACTGTGTAACGTCAGCCGCACATCGCTCAAGCCGTTCATTTTTGATCGCTCCTGTTTACTTGGGTAGCCAGAGCTTTCATGATGCGCGGACAGACAAAAGCGATACAGATTCAAAAAATATCTTTTATAAGCATACAGAATCGACATTTTTACGACTGAATTGTAATTTTGTGCCCCATCTGTATCGGTTCCGTTTTCCATCTCATCGGGATTGCACCATGACCCTCTACGTGAACCTCGCCGAACTGCTCGGTACTCGCATCGAACAGGGCTTCTACCGCCCAGGCGACCGGCTGCCGTCGGTGCGCGCCTTGAGCACGGAACACGGAGTCAGCCTGAGCACCGTCCAGCAGGCCTATCGCGTGCTGGAGGACAGCGGGCTAGCGACGCCGAAACCCAAATCTGGCTATTTCGTCCCGGTCAGCCGCGAATTGCCGGACCTGCCGGCCGTAGGTCGTCCGGCCCAGCGTCCGGTGGACATCTCCCAGTGGGACCAGGTCCTGGAACTGATACGCGCCGTACCGCGCAAGGACGTAGTGCAGCTCGGGCGCGGCATGCCCGACATCCATTCACCGACGCTTAAACCGTTGCTACGCAGCCTGGCGCAGATCAGTCGACGGCAAGACATGCCCGGCCTGTATTACGACAATATCTACGGCAACCTCGAGTTACGTGAACAGATCGCCCGGCTGTCCCTGGACTCCGGCTGCCAGCTGGGCGCCAACGACCTGATCGTCACCACCGGCTGTCACGAAGCATTGTCAGTGAGCGTGCGCGCCACTTGCGAACAGGGCGATATCGTCGCAGTGGATTCGCCTAGCTTTCACGGCGCCATGCAAACATTGAAGGGCCTGGGCATGAAAGCCCTGGAAATTCCCACCGACCCACTCACCGGTATCAGCCTGGAAGCATTGGAGCTGGCACTGGAGCAATGGCCGATCAAGGCCATACAGTTGACGCCCAGCTGCAATAACCCGCTGGGCTACATCATGCCCGAGGCCAACAAACGCGCCCTGCTGACCCTGGCGCAACGCTTCGATGTGGCGATTATTGAAGACGATGTATATGGCGAATTGGCCTACACGTACCCCCGTCCGCGCACGATCAAATCCTTCGACGATGACGGCCGCGTCCTGCTCTGCAGTTCTTTTTCCAAGACCCTTGCACCGGGCCTTCGAATTGGCTGGGTTGCACCGGGTCGATACTTGGAGCGGGTGCTGCACATGAAATACATCAGCACCGGCTCCACCGCCCCGCAACCGCAGATTGCAATCGCGGAGTTTCTCAAGGGTGGGCATTTCGAACCCCATCTGCGCCGCATGCGCACCCAATACCAGCGCAATCGCGACGTCATGATGGATTGGGTCAGCCGCTATTTTCCCCAAGGCACCCGCGCGAGCAGACCCCGGGGCAGCTTCATGCTCTGGGTCGAATTACCCGAGGGTTTCGATACGCTGAAGCTCAATCGCCTGCTCCATGACCAGGGTGTGCAGATCGCCGTCGGCAGCATCTTTTCGGCGTCAGGCAAATACCGCAATTGCCTGCGCATGAACTACGCCGCCAGGCCGACCCCGCAAATTGAAGAAGCCGTGCGCAAGGTAGGGGCCGCGGCTATCAGGTTGCTGGACGACACCCCTGCACTTTCATGAATGTCGTTCAGCCCGGCGTCTTGGATGATTTGGCGCGTCACCCCGTCTGACAGACCACGTCGGCGCTGTCATAGGGTCCTGAAGACACTGGCAAGCGTCCAGTGTCCAGCTCCAGGCTGCAAGCACGGTCATCGGGCAGCATCACCCGCAGCTGAACCACGGCAGGCGCGTCGTCAAGATACACCAGGCCCGTATCGACTACCGTGGTCAGGTACTGACTGTGCTGGTCATACACGCCAAAGCCCTTGGTCACCGGCGCCCCGTCCTCGGTGCGAATATTCAGCATCAGGCGACGTACCGAGCCAGCCTGGAAGTCGAGCCGTGGCACCGCTCCGCGTGCGACCTGTACTTCCTGAAAACCGTTGGGGACATCAAGGTTGCGCGGCAGGCTCGTCGTGTCGATTTCAACCCGACTGACCCGGTAGGCGGGCAAACTGGACGCCACCGCGCGACCCGCGGCGTCGGTCCAGACGGGACCGTGGGGCGTGCCGATCTTGACCCCCGCGTCATCGCCGACCTTGATCAAGCCAAAGGTGTCTCGCAACGGATAAGGCGAAGGCGTCACGCCGTCCTCGTGCAAGGCCAATCCACCACGCAGGGCCATATCATAATGACGGCCCCCAGCGTCGCCGCGAGAGAAGCCGAGATCAATGCTGGTATAACGGGGCAAGCCGCTGAGCCTGGCGTTGAGATCGTCTCGACCAGTGGCCGAGCGGTCGACGCCGATGCTGTAGCCCAGGCCATCGCTGACCTGCTCTGCGTAACGGGCTCCGGTACGCAACCCTCGGACATCATCCTGGCGGGCAAAAGTGCTGATCCTCCGATTGCGCCCCAAGGGCAAGCTGAGGTTGGCGGACACACCGGTGTTGCGTGTTTGTCCGACCCGATCATGTTGTGCGCTCAATGATAAAGTCGTCCTGTCGAATGTTTGCGACCAGGCTGTGCTGATCCGTGCAGCATCCCGCCCCGCGACCCCGGAATAGCGCGTCAGCGATCCGCTGAGCGCTCCCCATCGCGGATCCGCGTGTCTCAAGGAAATTGCCCAATGACGCTCTGCCCAGGCGAGCCGATCATCGGCCCTGGAGGTCAGCCCCGTCTCTGCCAGATGCTGGAAACCTTTACTGCGTCGCCCCGTGGTCAACCCGACGGACAGCCCCTCCCCCAAAACCGTACTGACCGCCGCCTGCAAGTCGTGTCCCTGGGTACCCCGGGCCGTTCTCGAACCCAGCTGCTGGAACCGCGCGGTCATGTTCCGCGTCAGTGCCTGGTCAATTCCCCAACCCACGGAGCGATATTCGTCAGCGCCCATCAGCCCCGCGCTCAGCTGCGTTATCGGCCCCAACCGCCAGTCCCGGCTCAGGGCAAGAAATGACGGCGTATCGCGCCCATCCTGGTTGAGTCGCCGTACCTTACCGGCCGCCAGCGCATAACTGGGCACGGCTCCCAGGCTCACGGGACGCAGATTGGCTGCGGGCACACGGAAATCGCGGCGCTCGCCGTTTTCTTCCAGAACGCTGACCTCCAGATCCAGACGCTCGCTGAGCAGCGGCAAATCGTTCAGAGTGAAAGGCCCGGCGGGGACCAGCGTGTTGTAGATCACCACGCCGCTCTGCCGGACTTCAATTCGTGCTGTCGAGTAGGCCAACCCCTGCACCAACGCCCCGCTGCCCAGGCCGTTTGCGACCTGCGACAGCGCCGTTTCAGGCAAGATCTGCACGCCTAGAAACGGTTCTCCCGCAAACAACGCTGAACGCATATTCAATTGGCCCAATTGAACCTGCGCTCCGTAGCGCTCCCACGTCTTTGACGCCTGGGTGTACAGCGTTTCGAAGCGCGCCACCCCATCAAACGAGGTGTAGTTCTGGCGACTGCGCACCACCCAATCACCGGCGTTGAATCCCAACTCGGTGCCTAAGCTGCGGTACTGGCTGGATTGCCCGTCGGCGGTACCCGCCACCATCAGCGCATCGTAATTGAGGACCCCGGCCATCCCGCCCGAAGTCCAGGCTTTCGGCTGGGTCGCCGGCGCAAGCAACCAATCGGTGGGTACCAGCAGGCGGACCAGGTTCTGCCCCGGTTCAAGCCATACCTGAGCGCCGGCCAGCCCTTCGGCGATCGGCAAGCACTGTGTTTCTACAGACTCAGGATACAAGCCTGATGGTGCGGCTATCCCCGCCCGCTCAAGCAGGCTCGCATCCAGGCACGGCTGTCCTGACTCATCAAAAATGGCCGATGCTTGCACCGCCGAGGCCCCGTTGACGCTCAAGGAAATCCGATTGCGTCCAGCCGGAAATCGCGGTGCATGGCGAAAATACTCGGCAATCTGTGGATCGACTCCCCGAGCCTCCAGTACCGAACGATCGAACCCGGCATAGGCCTGGGCCATGCTTTCGGCTTGTATCGCCCCAAGCAGGGCCATGCCGACGGCCAGGCGCAAACAGGCCTCAAGATGCACTATTGCAAACTCAAATGTGCGTCGTAACTGTCAGCTGCAAAACCGTAGGTGGTTGCCGGAACCAGCCGGACGTGAGTACCCAGGCCTGAAGTCGTGCTCAGGGTCAGTGTCTCTCCGGGCAGAATATAAGTGCGTCCCAGGTCCAGCATCGCACCACCTGGAACCAGGCTCACCGAGCGAGCCATCCGGACCACATACGGGCTGGGATTGTTCACGCGGACCATGCCACCCTTGGCGCTCCAGACCAGCCGCCGCCAGGGTGCTCGATCTACCGCGAGCCCGGCCGGGCGAAGAATTACCGGGATGTTCTGCCGCACGCCCATGGTGATCTGCGCACCACTGGCCGCCGGACGCGACTGGATCCCCTCGAACACCACGCGCTTGAGCCGCTCCGTCTTCAGGGGAGCGGTACTGTGCAGGATAAAACGCACTTGCTGGCTCTGGCCCGGTTCGACCCGGGCCACTGGCGGACTCACTACCAGCAAGTGCTCTTCATCCTCTGGAAGATGAATGACCGAGCTATGCAGCAATGCCGGCTGAGCATCGGTGTTCCTGACAGTCAATGTCGCCTCGCCCTTGCCTTCGTCGACGATCACGACTGGCGTTTCCGGGACCATTCCGGCTCCCTGGGCGCTTTGGAAGGTAAATGCCAGGCACAGCACCGCGACCGCGCTGAGCATCGGTGAAGGTGTTGGAAAAAACATGGGAATCTCCAGAGGGCATCGGTCAGGCCAGCAGTACAAACGGCTTCGCCTAGACCCCGCCGTCCCGCAAGAGCGTGGCCCTTTCAGGCGAACAGGCGGTTTTCAGGCGCCTGTCACGCTCCGTCATATGTCAGGACTCAGAGGTAGAACACATCGAACGTCACCGAGCCGTCGAGATCGAACTCGTCGTTGGTCGGCGGCAGATCGGAGGTCGGGCGAATGGCCGCGACGACCTGCATCGGGAAGGCATGCAGACGGGCAGCGGCTGGGCCAGCCAGGGCATTGGGCCCCCACGAATAAGTCGGCGTATTGGCGACCAAGCCGTTGCTGGACACCTGCCAGGCCGGGTTGGCGGCCGTTCGCATCAGCAAGCTCTGCGGGTTGCCATCAGCCATCGGCTGGCCGGACAACAGACCGAAACCACCGATACCCTCGCCTTGGGTGCTGCCCAGGCCAAAGTAAAGATCGTTATCGCGACGGCCATTGAAAACCAGCCCCGGCACCTTGGTAGCGCCGCGGTTATCGGTGACGGCAATTTCCAACGCGGCCGGTGCGTCACAGGAAATTTGCAGCATGATGTCCCGAGGCGGCAGATCGTTTTGCTGGTTTGGGTCCAGGGTCGAGGAGAAGATCCGTCCCAGGTTGACCTCATTGCCGCCGGCAAATGCCGGGATGCAAGAGGTCGGGATAACCCGGCCAGTCACGTTCAAGTCGACATTGGCCGCTTGGGCGGCGAATGGGATCAACGTGGCGGCCAGCGTGCTGGCGAAAATAATAGTTTTCATACTCACGTACCTGTGAAATGGCTGGAAGACCTCGGTGCAGCAACTTCGGACTTCGCCGCTGCAAACGCCGGCGCATAGTTACCTGTCGCACAGGATTTTTCTGTAGGAAAAAGCTCCATTCAGGAAGGTACTTTTCAACCAGGCTCGTAGCCTTCTCAGCCTATGAGGGCACTGGGACTTCCCGAGCTGCGTCTTAGGGTTGGGATGGACGTGAGAAATCAGAAGCCGTGCCATACTTCGCTCTCCACGATGCCGGGTGACTCCATTTGAGACAGAATTTTGTCCTGCCCCTCACGCTGTTGCTCGCCATGTTGCTCAATGGCTGCGCGAGCCTTGATGGAGCGCGCGAGCCCAGCCAGGCATTGCCGGCGACGGGTTCTGCCTTTGGCCGTTCGGTTCAGGCCCAGGCTGCGCCACATGAGGGTCGCTCGGGCTTCCGCCTGCTTTCCGACAGCACCGACGCCTTCATCGCCCGGGCCGAGCTGATCCGCAATGCGCAAAGCAGCCTCGACTTGCAGTACTACATCGTTCATGACGGCATCAGCACGCGAATGTTGATCGATGAACTGCTCAAGGCCGCGGACCGGGGCGTGCGGATCCGGATTCTCCTGGATGACACCACCAGCGATGGCCAGGATCAGACTATCGCAACCCTCGCCGCTCACCCCCAGATACAGATCCGCCTGTTCAATCCGCTGCACCTGGGGCGCGCCACTGGCGTCACCCGCAGTCTTGGACGTCTATTCAACCTGTCACTGCAACACCGCCGCATGCACAACAAGCTGTGGCTGGCGGACAACAGCATGGCCATCGTCGGCGGCCGCAATTTGGGGGATGAGTATTTCGACGCCGAACCAAACCTGAATTTCACTGACATCGACTTGCTCGGCGTCGGGCCGGTGGCCGAGCAACTGGGGCACAGCTTCGACCAATACTGGAATAGCGCGCTGAGCAAGCCCATCGAACAATTCTTGTCCCATCAGCCTACTGCCAAAGACTTGGCCAACAGCCGCTTGCGCCTGCAACAATCGTTGGAGCAAACGCACAAGGAAAACCACGCGCTTTATCAGCAGTTGACCGCCTACAAGACCCAGCCCCGCCTGGACACGTGGCGCAAGCAATTGACCTGGGCCTGGAACCAGGCACTGTGGGACGCGCCCAGCAAAGTGCTGGCCAAGGATGAACCAGACCCGCAGCTCTTGCTGACCACCCAGCTGGCGCCGGAGCTGACCGGCGTCAACAAAGAACTGATCATGATCTCGGCCTATTTCGTCCCCGGCCAGCCAGGCTTGGTGTACCTGACCAGCCGCGCCGATGCCGGCGTGTCGGTGAGCCTGCTGACCAACTCCCTGGAAGCCACTGATGTGCCCGCCGTGCATGGCGGCTATGCACCGTATCGAAAAGCCCTGTTGCAACACGGCGTGCGCCTGTTCGAACTGCGACGGCAGCCGGGCGACAGTGGCAGCAGCCCGCACCTGTTCTACAGCAAGTCCTACGGTGAGTCGGACTCCAGCCTGCACAGCAAGGCGATCATCTTCGATCGGCAGAAATCGTTCATCGGCTCGTTCAACTTCGACCCTCGTTCGGTGCTATGGAATACCGAAGTCGGCGTGCTGGTAGACAGCCCTGAGCTTGCCGGCCAAGTGCGCGAACTGGCCCTGCAGGGCATGGCGCCGCCCCTGAGCTATCAGGCCCGGCTCAATGATGCTGGTGAGCTGGTTTGGACCACCGAAGACAACGGCAAGCTGCACGACCTGGATCGCGAGCCAGGCAGTTGGTGGCGCCGATTCAACGCGTGGTTCGCCACGACGATCGGGTTGGAGCAGATGCTTTAGACGCCGATCGTTTTCATGGCAAGCGGATTTATGAGCGGGCCGCTCGTGTCGCTCCGAACGCACCTTGGCGCAACAACAGCATGACCAATCCGAACGCGCCCGCCGCCATGAACAAGGGCAGCGCATGCCCGCTGACCCACTGGCTGCCCGCCCCCGCCACCAGTGGACCGACCAGGCATCCGATCCCCCATAGCTGGGCAATATGGGCGTTGGCTCGCACCAGCGCATCGTCGCGGTAACGCTCGCCGATCAGGATCAGCGACAAAGTGAACAATCCTCCCGCGCTGGCACCAAACAGCACCCACAACGGCCAGATCAACAACGTATCGATCAGCAACGGAACCGCCAGGCTCGATAACATCAGCGCGACCGCACACCCGGTGAACAACGACCGACGCGACAGGTGATCAGCGAGCGCACCAATGGGCAACTGCAACAAAGCATCACCCACCACCACCGTACTGACCATGGCCAGCGCAATATCGGCGCTAAAGCCTTGGCGCAGACAATAGACCGGCAACAGCGTCAAGATCATCGCCTCGAACGCCGCGAACAATGACACGGCCCAACCAATCGCCGGCAAGCCTCGGCAAAAGCCCCAGAGATCCTTGAACGTGACACCGCTGGACTCGCTGGTGGGCGCACCCGTGCGGCCGAGCAACAGCAACGGCGAAACCAGGAGCAGGCCGACACCCACCCAGAAGCCATAGTCGTGTTCGGTCCCCAGTGCGCCCAGCAACAAGGGGCCGGACAGTTGGCTCAGAGCGTAGCTGCTGCCATACAGCGCCACCAATCGCCCGCGCCATTGCTCGATGACCAACTGATTGATCCAGCTTTCACCCAGGATGAACACCAGAGTCAGGACCACGCCAATCAGTAGCCGCAGCAGCAACCAGACCGGATAGCTCGGCAAGAACGCGAGCAGACCGATGGACAACGCCCCACCCCACAGACAGAGACGCATCAATGCGGCCGTGCCGAAACGTGCCGCCAGCCGGCTCGATACCTTCGCCCCGACCAGCACGCCAATCGCCGGCATGGCGGCCATGACACCAATGGCGAACGAGCCGTAACCCCAGCCCTCCAGGCGCAACGACACCAGCGGCATGCTCACGCCCAGGGCCAGGCCGACACTCAGGACCGACGCCAGTACGGCGAAATAGGTCGCCCAACGCATTACCACGCTCCTGTGGACAATTAACTTCCAACCCTGCACGAAGCAAATGTGAGAGCGGGCTTGTTCACGAAGACGGCTTCCCATTCAACAACCAGGTTGAGTGAAGCTCCGCCTTCGCGAGCAAGCCCGCTCCCACAAGGTTTTTACAGTTACAGCTTGATCCAGGTCGCCTTCAGTTCAGTGTACTTGTCGAACGCATGCAGCGATTTGTCGCGACCGTTGCCCGACTGCTTGAAGCCACCGAACGGCGCCGTCATGTCGCCGCCGTCGTACTGATTGACCCACACGCTGCCGGCGCGCAGTGCCTTGGCAGTCAGGTGAGCCTTGGAAATGTCCTTGGTCCATACTGCCGCAGCCAGGCCGTAAGGCGTGTCGTTGGCGATCTGGATGGCCTCTTCGGCACTGTCGAAGGCGATGACCGACAACACCGGGCCGAAAATTTCTTCCTGGGCGATTTTCATCGCGTTGCTCACGCCGTCGAAAATCGTCGGCTCGACGTAGGTGCCGCCGGATTCCTCGAGAATCCGCTTGCCGCCGGCCACCAGCTTGGCGCCGTCGCTGTGACCGGCCTCGATGTAGGACAGCACGGTATTCATTTGCTGGGTATCGACCAGGGCGCCGACATTGGTCGCCGGATCGAGTGGATTTCCAGGCTTCCAACCCTTGAGGGCTTCGATCACCAATGGCAGGAACGCGTCCTTGATGGATCGCTCCACCAATAGACGTGAGCCAGCGGTGCAGACCTCGCCCTGGTTGAAGGCAATGGCGCTGGCGGCGGATTCGGCCGCAGCCTGCAAGTCGGGGGCATCGGCGAACACGATGTTCGGGCTCTTGCCGCCGGCTTCCAGCCAAACGCGCTTCATGTTGGATTCACCGGAATAAATCATCAATTGCTTGGCGATTCGGGTGGAGCCGGTGAACACCAGCGTATCGACGTCCATGTGCAACGCCAGGGCCTTGCCGACGGTGTGACCGTAGCCCGGCAACACGTTCAGCACACCTTTCGGAATACCGGCCTCGATAGCGAGGGCCGCAATGCGGATCGCGGTCAGCGGGGATTTTTCCGATGGTTTCAGTACCACGGAGTTACCGGTGGACAATGCCGGGCCGAGCTTCCAGCAGGCCATCATCAGCGGGAAGTTCCATGGAACGATGGCGCCGACCACACCGACGGGTTCACGAGTCACCAGACCCAACTGGTCGTGAGGAGTCGCTGCCACTTCATCGTAGAGTTTGTCGATCGCCTCACCGCTCCAGCTCAAGGCTTGGGCAGCACCGGGCACATCGATGTTCAGCGAGTCGCTGATCGGCTTGCCCATGTCCAGGGTTTCCAGCAGGGCCAGCTCTTCAGCGTTCTGTTTGAGCAGGCCTGCGAAGCGAATCATGGTGGCTTTGCGCTTGCTCGGCGCCAGGCGCGACCAGACGCCGGAATCGAACGTGGCGCGAGCATTTTCGACAGCACGCTGGGCGTCGGCCACGTCGCAGCTGGCGATTTTGCCCAGCAGGCGGCCATCGACCGGACTGAGGCAATCAAAGGTTTCGCCGGACACCGCATCGGTGTATTCACCGTTGATGAAGGCGCGGCCTTCGATCTTCAGGTCGCGGGCGCGCTGTTCCCAGTCGGCACGAGTCAGGGTGGTCATGCGAGTGTCCTCCTCTTGTTGGATACGAACGCCGCGTCATGCGCAGCGTTGAAGAAATTCTGCTCGGCGCTATTTTCGGCACAGGGCACCCGCCACCCTAAACCAGCCGCCGCTGATGTTTCAATATATTTGACACAACACCAGCAAACGGCCTTGCGATGTTCGTTTTAATAAACATAGACTTTGCTTCTCCAGCCATTCGCGCCGCACAGACCGGGGACTACCGCATGAGCATTCAGGACATCGTCGATTTCAGCCAGGCCAGCACCGCCGCCGAACGTTATCGCCCGGACCCGGCCAAGGTACTCAAGGGTGATCCCGAACAAACCGTCTTCAATCATTACAACAGCCCATGCGGACAGATGAACGCCGGGGTCTGGGAAGGCGCGGTCGGCCAGTGGACGGTCAACTACACCGAACACGAGTACTGCGAGATCGTCCAGGGTGTCTCGGTGCTGCGTGACGACGAGGGGAATGCCAAGACACTTCGAGCCGGCGACCGCTTCGTGATTCCCGCCGGGTTCAAGGGCACATGGGAAGTGCTGGAGGCGTGCCGCAAGATCTATGTGGTGTTCGAGGATAAAGCCTGAGTTCCACCCTCAGGAACCGGCCACAAAAAAGGCCCGTATCGCGAGATACGGGCCTTTTTTGTAAGAGGGAAAAATCAATTACTTGATTTTGCCTTCCTTGTAGATCACGTGCTTGCGAACAACCGGATCAAATTTCTTGATCTCGATTTTGTCCGGGGTAGTACGCTTGTTTTTGTCGGTAGTGTAGAAGTGACCAGTACCGGCGCTCGAGATCAAACGAATCAATTCACGCATGATTAGCTCCCTTAAACCTTGCCATCGCGACGAAGTTCGGCCAGCACGACACTGATGCCACGCTTGTCGATGATACGCATGCCCTTGGCAGATACGCGCAGACGCACAAAACGTTTCTCTTCTTCAACCCAGAAGCGATGATGCTGCAGGTTCGGCAGGAAACGACGACGGGTTTTGTTGTTTGCGTGGGAAATGTTATTCCCAGTCACCGGACCCTTACCGGTAACTTGACAGACTCTCGACATGCCTCAGCCCTCTAAAACCACATGCCCAACCCGGCATGGGTTGGCCGCTTAATCTCTCAGTCATTTGGCGCCAGGCGCCGCGTTTCTTTAAGGGTCTTACCGGCTACACCTACAGTGAAGGAACCGGGCCCCTAGAAAAGAGCGCTGCTTTATACCAGAAAGACCCAGGCACAACAACAGCCGGTGTGATTTGTCTTGCTGGGAAAACCTCCCCCGGCAGCCCCAGGCGGCTGGCGCAAGGGCCGGCGGCGTCCTGACCGCTCGTCGCGGCATCCAGGTTTTTTCGGCCGACGGTAAGTCCAGGCCGTTAGCGCACCGGCAAACCGCAGGAAAGAGTGCCGGAAAATGCAAAAGGGGGATAGTCATTTGCGAGCGAGCCCACTAGGGTAGACCTTTTCCAGACTGCACTCGCAGATGGGCCTCCGACCTGCACAGGAAATCAATCATGCGCCTCGCTGCCCTACCCTTGTTGCTCGCCCCTCTGCTGATCAGCCCGCTGGCCCAGGCCGCCGCCCTGAGCGTGTGTACCGAGGCCAGCCCGGAAGGATTCGATGTCGTTCAATACAACTCGCTGACCACCACCAATGCTTCCGCCGACGTGCTGATGAACCGCCTGGTGGACTTCGACACGGCCAGCGGCAAAGTGGTCCCGAGCCTGGCCGAGAGCTGGGAAGTCTCGCCCGATGGCCTGGCGTATGTCTTCAAGCTGCGCCCACGGGTCAAGTTCCACCACACCGATTACTTCACGCCGCGCCGCGACCTGACCGCCGAAGACGTCAAGTTCAGCTTTGACCGCATGCTGGATCCGGCCAACCCTTGGCACAAGGTTGCGCAAAGCGGCTTCCCTCACGCCCAATCCATGCAACTGCCGGCGCTGATCACAAAGATCGATGCGCTGGACCCATTGACGGTGCGCTTCACCCTCGACCATGCGGATTCAACTTTCCTGGCGACATTGAGCATGGGTTTTGCGTCGATCTATTCAGCCGAATATGCCGACCAGTTGATCAAAGCCGGCAAGCCGGAACTACTCAACAACCAGCCCATAGGCACTGGCCCGTTCATATTCAACCGGTTCCAGAAGGACGCCTCGATTCGCTACAAGGCCAACGGCGACTACTTTGGTGGCAAACCCCAAGTGGATCCGTTGATCTTCGCCATCACGCCGGACGCCAACGTTCGCTTGCAGAAACTGCGGCGTAACGAATGCCAGATCGCCTTGTCGCCCAAGCCGTTGGACGTACAGGCCGCCAAGCAAGAGCCTACGCTGAAAGTGGAACAGACCGAGGCCTTCATGACCGCGTTCCTGGCGATCAACAGTCAGCATCCACCATTGGATAAGCCCGAAGTCCGACAAGCCATCAACCTGGCCTTTGACAAGCCCAGCTACCTGAAGACCGTTTTCGAGGGCACCGCCGAAGCGGCCAACGGCCCTTACCCACCCAATACCTGGAGCTACGCCAAAAACCTGCCTGGCTATGCCCATGATCCGGCAAAGGCTCGTGAGCTGCTGGCCAAGGCCGGACTGAAGGAAGGCTTCAAGACCACCATCTGGACCCGCCCCTCCGGCAGCCTGCTCAATCCCAATCCGAGCCTCGGCGCGCAGTTGCTGCAGTCGGACCTGGCACAAATCGGTATCCAGGCGGAAATCCGCGTGATCGAATGGGGCGAACTGATCCGCCGCGCCAAGGCTGGCGAACACGACCTGCTGTTCATGGGCTGGGCAGGCGACAACGGCGACCCGGACAACTTTCTCACCCCGCAGTTTTCCTGCGCGGCGGTGAAATCCGGCACCAACTTCGCCCGTTACTGCAATCCAGACCTGGACAAGCTGATCGGCGCCGGCAAGACCACCAGCGAACAAGGCGTGCGCTCCAAGCTTTATGAGCAGGCCCAGGCGCAGATCCAGCAACAGGCCCTGTGGCTGCCCTTGGCGCACCCCACGGCGTTTGCCCTGACCCGCAAGGATGTCCAGGGCTACTCGGTGAGCCCGTTTGGGCGCCAGGATTATTCGAAGGTCAGCCGTAAGCCGTAAGCCGTAAGCCGTAAGCTGCAAGCTGCAAGCCAAGAGCAGAACGCGCGCAGCTCTTACTTGCCGCTTCAAGCTTGAAGCTTGCCGCTGCCTCAAATCCACCCATACTCCGCCATCGACAGCGGCTCCCCATCGCCGACGATAAAATGATCGAGCACCCGCACATCTATCAGCTCCAGCGCCTCCTGAAGCCGTTTGGTGAGCATCCGGTCGGCCTGGCTGGGCTCGGTGTTGCCCGAAGGGTGGTTGTGACACAGGATCAACGCGGCGGCGTTGTGGGCCAGAGCGCGCTTGACCACTTGCCGGGGATGGACACTGGCGCTGTCGATAGATCCGCGAAACAACGCCTCGAAAGTCAGTACCTGATGTTTGGAATTGAGAAACAGGCAACCGAACACCTCGTGGGGTTCGTGGCGCAGTATGGACTTCAGGTATTCACGAACCGCGAAGGGACTTTCCAGCAAGGTCTTTTCGCGCGCCCGTTCAGCCAAATGACGACGACTCATTTCCTGAGCCGCTTGCAGTTGTGCAAACTTCGCCGGCCCGAGCCCCAAGTGATTACTGAATGTAATCTGATCGGCTTCAAGCAGGGCGCGCAGACCGCCAAACTGAGTCAACAGTTGCCGCGCCAGATCCACCGCGCTTTTGCCCGCCACGCCCGTGCGTAAAAAAATTGCCAGCAGCTCGGCGTCCGAAAGACTCTCCGCCCCCGACGTCAATAACCGTTCCCGTGGCCGCTCGGCGACAGGCCAATCACGAATACTCATGGTATCTCCCTGAAAGTGGGCGCCGCTGTTCCGTAGCGGACGCTGTGATATCTTAGCCCATCTTTTTTGCAGGCGATTTGCACCCTGGCAGGCTGTTGCCGAGGGTTCGCCCTGCACTGACCACTGAAATCGAAAGGCAGGCCTATGCAGCGGCTGTATCGGAAACGCATCGTTCTGGGCGTCGGCGGCGGCATCGCCGCCTACAAGAGCGCTGAGCTGGTTCGCAGGCTTATCGACCAGGGCGCGGAAGTGCGGGTCGTCATGACCCGCGGCGGCAGTGAATTCATCACGCCGCTGACCATGCAGGCATTGTCCGGACACCCGGTCCACCTGGATTTGCTCGACCCCGCAGCCGAGGCTGCCATGGGCCACATCGAACTGGCCAAATGGGCCGACCTGGTCTTGATTGCCCCGGCCACCGCCGACCTGATCGCCCGTTTGGCCCAAGGTATCGCCAATGATCTGCTGACGACGCTCGTACTTGCCACCGACGCCGTGGTCGCCGTGGCACCAGCAATGAACCAGGCCATGTGGCGCGACCCGGCCACCCAGGCCAACCTGCAATTGCTCGAAAGTCGCGACCTCAAGGTTTTTGGCCCAGCCTCGGGCAGCCAGGCGTGTGGCGATGTCGGCATGGGCCGCATGCTGGAGGCTACCGATCTGGCCCAATGCGCCGCCGACTGCTTCAAGCGCGAGGCCCTGACCGGCAAGCATGTGCTGATTACCGCCGGACCGACCCAGGAAAACATCGACCCGGTGCGCTACATCACCAACCATAGCTCGGGAAAAATGGGCTTCGCCCTGGCGGAAGCAGCCGTCGAGGCGGGCGCCCGGGTGACGTTGATCACCGGCCCGGTGCATCTGCCGACCCCGGACCGGGTCACGCGTATCGACGTGGTCAGCGCCCGGGACATGCTCGCGGCCTGCGAAGCGGCCATCCCGTGCGACCTGTTCATCGCCTCGGCAGCCGTCGCGGACTACCGCCCCGAAGTCGTCGCCCCGCAAAAATTGAAGAAAGATCCTACCAGCGGCGATGGCCTGCTCCTGCAAATGGTGCGTAACCCTGACATCCTGGCCACCATCGCCACTCGCCCCGATCGTCCGTTCAGTGTGGGTTTTGCCGCCGAAACCGAACATTTGCTCGACTACGCCGCGCGCAAGCTCAAGGACAAGAACCTCGACTTGATCGTCGCCAATGACGTTGCCAACCCGAGCATCGGCTTCAACAGCGAAGAAAACGCCTGCAGCGTGATCGACCGCCAGTTGCACGCCACACTTTTCGCCCAGACCAGCAAGGGCAAGATTGCCCGCCAACTGATCACTTTTATCGCCGACCGGCTGAACCAGGTTTAACTTCATGCACGCTCTACAAGCCAAAATCCTCGACCCACGCATCGGTAATGAATTCCCGCTGCCGCAATACGCCACACCGGGCTCCGCCGGCCTTGACCTGCGGGCGATGCTCAAGCAGGACACGATCCTGGAACCGGGCCAGACCCTGCTGATTCCTACCGGCCTGTCCGTCTACATTGGCGATCCCGGCCTGGCCGCACTGATCCTGCCGCGCTCGGGCCTGGGCCATAAGCACGGCATCGTGCTGGGCAACCTGGTCGGCCTGATCGACTCCGATTACCAGGGCGAATTGATGGTGTCGTGCTGGAATCGCGGCCAGACCGCTTTCAACATCCAGGTGGGCGAGCGCGTTGCCCAATTGGTATTGGTGCCGGTGGTCCAGGCACACTTCGAGCTGGTCCAGGAATTCGACGAGAGCCAGCGCGGCGCCGGCGGTTTCGGACATTCCGGCAGCCACTGATCCGCCGTTCCAGGCCGGGCGTCGTGCCCGGCCGCTTTATTAAGCTTCTGTTTCAGGACGAAAAATGCGCAACGGGTCCCGACGACGTTTCCCATCCGGAATCAACGTTTTAGACCGTTCAGGCTGGGGTAACGCTATCTCATGGCACTTTCCCACCGCGAACTCTCTGTCAAAAACGCCGTCATACCCTTCAGCTTGAGCCTGCCGACGCCTGTCGTCGGCCTGTCCAGTCACTTTCCTGATAGAGCGCCCCGCCCATGAACACCCCAGCCGCAATCGCCCCAATCTTCCCTGACAGCATCTTTCGCGCCTACGACATCCGTGGCGTGGTGCCGGAAACCCTGACGGCTGAAACCGCCTACTGGATCGGCCGGGCCATCGGCTCCCAAAGCCTGGCCCAGGGCGAACCCAACGTGAACGTTGGCCGTGACGGCCGCTTGTCCGGCCCGGAGCTGGTCGAGCAGTTGATCAAAGGCATCGCCGACAGCGGCTGCCACGTCACCGACGTTGGCCTGGTACCGACTCCGGCGCTGTATTACGCCGCCAATGTACTGGCCGGCAAATCCGGCGTGATGCTCACCGGCAGCCACAACCCGTCGAACTACAACGGCTTCAAGATCGTCATCGCCGGCGACACCCTCGCCAACGAGCAGATCCAGGCCCTGCACACCCGCCTCAAGACCAATGACCTGAGCAGCGGCCAGGGCAGCGTGACCAAGGTTGATATCCTGGAGCGCTACAACGACGAAATCGTCAACGACGTGAAGCTCGCCCGCCGCTTGAAAGTGGTGGTCGACTGCGGCAACGGCGCGGCCGGCGTGATCGCCCCGCAACTGATCGAAGCGCTGGACTGTGAAGTCATCCCATTGTTCTGCGACGTGGACGGCAACTTCCCCAACCACCACCCGGATCCGGGCAAGTTGGAAAACCTGCAGGACCTGATCGCCAAGGTCAAGGAAACCAATGCCGACCTCGGCCTGGCCTTCGACGGCGACGGCGACCGCGTGGGCGTGGTGACCAACACCGGCAGCGTCGTGTTCCCGGACCGCCTGCTGATGCTGTTCGCCAAGGATGTCGTAGCACGCAACCCTGATGCCGAAATCATCTTCGACGTGAAATGCACCCGTCGCCTGATCCCGCTGATCAAGGAATATGGCGGTCGTCCGCTGATGTGGAAGACCGGCCATTCGCTGATCAAGAAAAAAATGAAACAAAGCGGCGCCCTGCTGGCTGGCGAGATGAGCGGCCACATCTTCTTCAAGGAGCGCTGGTTCGGTTTTGATGACGGCATCTACAGCGCCGCGCGCCTGCTGGAGATCCTCAGCAAGGAGAAATCCACGGCTGAAGAGCTGTTCGCCACCTTCCCGAACGATATTTCCACGCCGGAAATCAATATCCATGTGACCGAAGAGAGCAAATTCAGCATCATTGATGCACTGCACGACGCCCAGTGGGGCGAAGGCGCCGAACTGACCACCATCGACGGTGTGCGGGTCGACTACCCACAAGGCTGGGGCCTGGTTCGCGCCTCCAACACCACCCCGGTGCTGGTGCTGCGTTTCGAGGCTGACAACGAGGCCGAACTGCAGCGCATCAAGGATGTGTTCCACGCCCAACTCAAACGTGTTGCACCTGATCTCCAACTACCGTTTTGATTCATCACCGGAGCCCTGAATGACCCTCGAACGCGAAGCCGCCGCCAACACCGCCAAGGTCCTGTCCGAAGCGTTGCCTTATATCCGACGCTACGTCGGCAAGACCCTGGTGATCAAATACGGCGGCAACGCGATGGAAAGCGAGGAGCTGAAAACCGGCTTCGCCCGCGACATCGTGCTGATGAAGGCCGTGGGGATCAACCCGGTGGTGGTACATGGTGGTGGGCCGCAGATCGGTGACCTGCTCAAGCGCCTGTCGATCGAGAGTCACTTCATCGATGGCATGCGCGTTACCGACGCGCAGACCATGGATGTGGTGGAGATGGTCCTGGGCGGCCAGGTGAACAAGGACATCGTCAACCTGATCAACCGCCACGGCGGCAGCGCCATTGGCCTGACCGGCAAGGACGCCGAGCTGATCCGGGCGAAGAAGCTCACCGTGACCCGCCAGACCCCAGAGATGACCCAACCGGAAATCATCGACATTGGCCAGGTAGGCGAAGTGGTCGGCATCAACACCGACCTGCTGAACCTGTTGGTCAAGGGCGATTTCATCCCGGTCATTGCACCGATCGGCGTGGGCGCCAACGGGGAGTCGTACAACATCAACGCCGACCTGGTGGCCGGCAAAGTCGCCGAAGCACTGAAGGCCGAGAAGTTGATGCTGCTGACCAACATTGCCGGCCTGATGGACAAGACCGGCAAGGTCCTGACCGGACTGTCGACCCAACAGGTCGACGACCTGATCGCCGACGGCACCATCTACGGCGGCATGCTGCCGAAGATTCGTTGCGCGCTGGAAGCGGTACAGGGCGGCGTTGGCAGCTCGCTGATCATCGACGGCCGGGTTCCGAACGCGATCCTGCTGGAGATCTTCACCGATACGGGTGTGGGTACGTTGATCAGTAATCGCAAGCGTCCATAAGCGACACCGGTAAAAAAAGACCCCGCTCAACCTGGTTGAGCGGGGTCTTTTTTCATCACTTATTCAGATGATGCTTGTGTGGCGAGGGAGCTTGCTCCCGCTCGATTGTGCAGCGATCGCCAAAATGTTGGGGCCGCTGCGCGGCCCAGCGGGAGCAAGCTCCCTCGCCACCAGATCAAAATCAAGGGTCATTTCAAACGCCGAACTGCGCCCGATAAGCCTCAACCGCTGGTAAATGCTGCTTGAGCTGCGGATCGTCGGCCAAGAACTCCAGTACCTGGTTCAGCGACACAATGCTGATCACCGGGATGCCGAAGTCGCGCTCCACTTCCTGGATCGCCGACAGCTCACCGTTGCCGCGCTCCTGGCGGTTCAGGGCGATCAGCACGCCGGCGGCCTTGGCGCCTTCCTGGGAAGCGATGATCTGCATCACTTCACGAATAGCGGTACCGGCGGTGATCACGTCGTCAATGATCAAGACTTCCCCAGTCAACGGCGCGCCAACCAGGCTACCGCCTTCGCCGTGGGCCTTGGCTTCCTTGCGATTGAAGCACCAGGGCAGGTCGCGGTCGTGATGTTCGGCCAGGGCGACAGCAGTAGTGGCGGCCAGCGGGATGCCTTTGTAGGCCGGGCCGAACAATACGTCGAACGGGATGCCGCTCTCGACAATGGCCGCTGCATAGAACCGGCCCAACTGCGCCAGGGCGGTTCCGCTGTTGAACAGGCCGGCGTTGAAGAAGTACGGGCTCGTGCGCCCGGACTTGAGGGTGAATTCACCGAAGCGCAAAACGCCGCGATCGATGGCAAAGCGAATGAAATCGCGCTGATACGCCTGCATGAAAAAAGCCTCAAATACCGCGGATTTAGCTAAATAGGTATACGGCGTGTATCATACACGCACGTGATTTTTGGGGCCATTTATGCGGATCATCAGTGTGAACGTCAATGGTATTCAGGCTGCAGTCGAGCGTGGTTTGCTCAGTTGGCTGCAAGCACAGAATGCCGACGTCATCTGCCTGCAGGACACCCGCGCCTCCGCCTTTGAACTGGACGATGCAGCCTTCCAACTGGATGGTTACTTCCTTTATGCCTGCGATGCCGAAGTCCCCGCCCAGGGTGGCGTGGCTTTGTACTCGCGGCTGCAACCGAAGGCTGTCATCAACGGTCTCGGTTTCGAGACGGCGGACCGCTACGGGCGCTACCTGCAAGCCGATTTCGACAAGGTCAGCATCGCGACCTTACTGCTCCCTTCGGGGCAGAACGGCGATGAAGATTTGAATCAGAAATTCAAGTTGATGGACGACTTCGCCCGTTATCTTGATAAACAGCGGCGCAAACGTCGCGAGTACATCTACTGTGGCTCGCTGTACGTGGCGCAACAGAAGCTGGATATCAAGAACTGGCGCGACAGCCAACAATCTCCTGGTTTCCTGGCGCCGGAACGCGCTTGGATGGACGAGATCGTGGGCAACATGGGCTATGTCGACGCCCTGCGCGAAGTCAGCCGAGAAGGCGACCAGTACAGCTGGTGGCCAGACAACGAGCAGGCCGAGATGCTCAACCTCGGCTGGCGTTTCGACTACCAGTTGCTGACGCCCGGGTTGCGACGCTTCGTACGCAGCGCCCGGCTGCCGCGCCAGCCACGGTTCTCGCAGCATGCGCCGCTGATCGTGGATTACGACTGGACGCTGACGATCTAAGACACCCAGTGCAAAAAAGCCGACATTCAATCAGACTGTGTGAAAACCTAGCAATCTGTTGGTCGGTTGAAGAAAATGCCCGTATCGCAAGATACGGGCATTTTTCTTATGCGCTATATCCA